>NZ_JASHIN010000007.1:0-179771 GCF_030733705.1 Roseovarius sp. MMSF_3298 | reverse complement strand
TCGCCCCCATCGGCCCCTCGGGGTCCGGCACCTCTAGGAAAATCGTCGCTATCTCCGGCATATCGCCCGTCGTGGGGATCAGGTAATCGTGCAGGTTCTCCGTCCGCCCCGGAATGAATTCCTCCATCAGCGCCAGTCCCAGCCCCTGCGCGATACCGCCCTCGACCTGCCCTTCGGCCAGCTGCGGGTTGATCACCCGGCCCAGATCATGCGCCGCCGTGACCTTGTGCACCTTCACCGTGCCAAGGCCCATGTCCACCGACAGTTCCACCAACTGTGCGCCATAGCCATAAACGGCATATGGAACCCCCTGCCCGTCCTCGTCCAAGGGCTGGGTCGGCGGATCATAGCTTTCCTCGGCGCACAGGACATAGCCATGCGCCTGCTCGGAAAGCGTGGCCAGATCAATCACTTGCTCCCGCGCGCCGTCGCTCACGCGCAGAATGGCGCCCTCAAGGTGCAGAACCGCCTCCGGCCCCATATTCGTCTGCTTCAGGATCAGCGCCCGCAATGCCTGCCCGGCCCTCAATGCCGCGCTTCCGGTCACGTAGGTTTGGCGCGACCCGGATGTTTTCCCGCAATCCGGCGTCAGCGCGGTATCCGCTCCGATGATCTGCATCTGCGCCAGCGGCAACCCCAGCGCATCCGCCGCGATCTGCGGGATTACCGTGTTCGATCCCTGCCCGATATCCACCGCCCCCTGGTGCAGGCACAGCCGTCCATCGCGCGTCAACCCGATCCGAATAGTCGACGGATTCGCGATCGCCGTATTCCCGCAGCCATACCAGCAGGAGGCGATGCCAACCCCATGCCGGACGCTCCCGCCCCCCGCATTGGCCCACTCGGCCCTTTCCAGCGCATCTGTCCAACGCCCTTCCAGCGCTTCCAGGCAAGCCGCGATTCCCACACCATGAAGAGTCTGGCCGAACACCGTCGCCTGCCCGTCGCGCAGCGCGTTCAGCTTGCGAAAGGCCAGCCGGTCCATCCCCAGCTTGCCCGCCAAGTCGTCGAACAGCGTCTCCTGCATGATCGCCGCCTGCGGCACGCCAAAGCCCCGGAACGCGCCGGAGATCGGCTGATAGCTGTAATTCGCCCGCGCCTCGGCGTGATAATTCGGGATGAAATAGGGCCCCGAGGCGTGGACCGGCACGCGGCCCGCCACGGTCGGCCCCCAGCTGGCATACGCCCCCGTATTGAAATCTCCGTCGAACTCCATCGCCACGATCCGCCCGTCGGCATCGGCGCCAAGGGTGCAGCGCATGTCTGACGGATGCCGCTTGGTGGTCGCAGCCATGCTTTCGGCCCGGCTATAGACCATCCGAGCTGGCTGTCCGGTCATCAGCGTCACCAGACCCAGCAGCGGCTGCAAGGACACGTCCAGCTTCGATCCGAACCCGCCACCCGTGGCCGCCGGTATGATCCGCACGGCCTCCGGCGGCAGGCCCAGCACCGCGGCGGTATCGTCGCGATCCATGATGGGCGCCTGCGTGCAGGCCCGGATCACCAGCTTCTCACCCTCCATCCATGCGACGCCTGCCTCGGGTTCGATATAGGCGTGCTCGACATATCCCGTCTGCATCGCGCCACTGACGGTAAAGGCGGCGTCCTGCATCGCTTGCCGTGCCGCGCCCCGCCGGACCTTGCCGGCGATCAACAGGTTGTCGGGATGCGCATCGTGCACGGGCCGGTCCGCCGGGTCCTCGCGCCACGTGATCGGAAAGTCCGACAGGTCCAGCGCCTCGACCACCGAAGGCTCACCGGCGATCAGCGCCACCGCTTCGCCCGCCAGCCGCGCGCGGTCCTCCGCCAGCGCCGGCTGGTCGCGAAACGCCGGGATCACGCCAAAGCGGTTGGTCCCGGCGATGTCCTGCGCCGTAAAAACCTGCACGCCTCGCGCCGCAGCCCAGTCCGCGACCTCTCCGAACTGAAAGGATACAGGTGCGTATGGTGCGCGCACCGCCCGCACCAGCAAAGCACCGTCCGGCACGTGATCCGCGCCATAGGCCTCGGTCCCGTCCACCTTTGCGACGCCGTCCAGTCTTGCGACGGCCGCGCCAACGGCCTCTCCGGCGTCGGGCATCGGCGCCACGTCGCCGGGAGTTGCATCCAGCACCGCATCGATAATCTTGGTGTACCCGGTGCACCGGCACAGCACGCCCCCCAGGGCCTCCTCGACCTCGGCGCGCGTGGGCTCCGGCGTGTCGCGCAGGAACGCTTCCGCCGTCATCACCATGCCGGGTGTGCAGATCCCGCATTGCGCCGCCCCGTGCCGCAGAAAGGCCTGTTGCAAAGGCGTGTGCGCCTGCCCCTCGATTGTCTCGATCTTTCGCCCCGCCGCCTGACCCAGCGGCGTCAGACAGGCACAGACCGGAGCACCGTCCAGCAACACGGTGCAGGCCCCGCAATCGCCTGCGTCACAGCCCACCTTCGTGCCGCGCAGGCGAAGGCCGTCGCGCAGGACCTCCGACAATCGCCGCGCCGGATCGGCGGGCAGTACGTGGCGTTGCCCGTTTACCGTCAGCGTGCACGTGTCCATCGGACGGTTCACGACACACCCTCTGCGCCGACCGCATCCGCCACCGCCCGGCGCAAAAGTTCCGTCGCCGCGTGCCCGCGATAGCCAGCCGTCGCCCGCATGTCGTCCAGCGGCGACAAGGCCGCGCAAACGGCATCCTCGGAAATGACATCCGCAAGCGTATGGTCTGCCGCACGCTCCCTCAGCACAGCCTCTACCTGCGGCAACCGCGTGGCCACGGCACTACACGCCCCCACGGCCAGCGCCACGTCGCTGATGCGCCCACCTTCCACGACCAACCGCACCGCGACCATGGCGATGGAAATCACCAGGTAGCGCCGCGCGCCAAGCTTGAGAAACCGCGACCGTCCGTTCAGCGCCGATCGCGGCACGTGAACACTTGTAACGATCTCGCCGGGGGTCAGCGCCGTGCGGCGCGGCCCGACAATGAAATCCTTCAATGGCAATCTCCGCACGCCCTCGCCCGAGACCAGTTCCACCTCTGCGTCGAGCGCCAGCAGGCACGGCACCCCGTCCGCCGCGGGCGAGGCGTTGCACAGATTGCCCGCGATCGTTCCCGCATTCTGGATCTGGCTCGAACCGACCTCACGCGCCGCCTGTTTCAGCATGTCGCACGCCGGCGGCAGCTTCGCTTTCAGGATATCCGTCCATGTCGTTGCCGCCCCGATGCGCAGCTCCTCATCGGTCACTGCGACCCCGCGTAAACCGGCCAGCCCGGTGATGTCCACCACCGGCCCCTGCAAGGCCCGCGCACCTGTTGCCGGGAAAAGATCGGTACAGCCTGCCGCCACGCGCCCACCGGTCTGCGCCAGCAGCGCCAGCGCGTCGTCCAGGGTTTCGGGCCGTGTGTATCCGGTCACGCCGCTCTCCATGTCGGGGTGCAGATATCGTGCGACGCGGTGTTTCGTCCTGTCAACTCAAAGCGTTTTGCCTTTGACCCGAGGCATCAGCGAAAGGCGAAACGCGTGCAACGATGGAATGTTGCGCCGCCTTTCAGACGCCCACATAGCGGTCCACGATCGAATGATCCTGCCGCAGGGCCTCCGCGCTCAGCACCTCGCCGTTCCGTCCGTTCTCGATGAACGCCACGCGGTCGGCCACCGACAGAACCGCATCTACCCGCTGCTCCACCAACAGAATTGCCACGCCCTGCGCGCGCATCTTGACGATCACCTGCCGGATCGCCTCGATCATCGAGGGCTGCAACCCCTCGGTCGGTTCGTCCAACAGCAGCGCCTTGGGTTGAATGCACAACGCCCGCGCCGTGGCCAGCATCTGCTGCTCTCCGCCCGACAGGGTCTGCGCCGGCTGGTCCATCCGCTCCCGCAACCGGGGAAAGAGGTCCAGCACCTCGTCCAGAACATCCTTGCCCGCGCCGCGCACCTGCAACCCGATCTCAAGGTTCTGCGCCACGCTGAGGCCGGCAAACAGCCGACGCCCCTGCGGGATATACCCGATGCCCGCGCGCGGCACCTCGTGGGCGGGCAGGCTGCCGAGATCCTGCCCATCCAGCGTGATCCGCCCGGACATCAGCGGCAACAGCCCCATGATCGTCTGCATCGTGGTGGTCTTGCCGGCACCGTTGCGACCCAGCAGGCACAGAATCTCGCCCGCCTCGACCCGCAAGGACAGATCGCGCAACACCTGTGCCGCGCCATACCCCGAATTGACCCCTTGCAGTTCCAGCATCATCCGGTCCCCAGATAGGCCGCCTGCACGTCGGCATTCTCGTGGATCTGCTGCGGCGTGCCCTCGGCCAGCATCTCTCCGAAGTTCAACACACTGACCGTGTCGGCGGTCTCCATCACCACTTTCATGTTGTGTTCGATCAGCAGGATCGTCGTCTCCCCTGCCAACGCGCGGATCAACGCCTTGAACGCGTCGATCTCCCCTTCCGAAAGACCCTGCGTCGGCTCGTCCAGGATCAGCAGTCGCGGCACCTGCACCAAACCCATAGCGATCTCAAGCAGCCGCTGGTGCCCGTAGCTGAGGTTCCCGGCGTCCTCGTCCGCCTGTGCTTCCAGCCCGACGCGGCCCAGAGCCTCCGCCGTGGCGGTGCCCACTGCGTTGCCGTGCAACCGCCGCCTTGCAGCCAGCGCCACGTTCTCCTTCACCGGCAGACGCGGAAAGATCGAGGTAATCTGGAACGTGTACGCCATCCCCTTCATAATGCGCTTGTGCGCGGGCAACCGGGTGATGTCTTCACCATCGAACGTCACCGTCCCCGATGTCGGCGAGATACGTCCACAGATCATCCCCACCAGCGTCGTCTTGCCCGCCCCGTTGGGCCCGATCAGCGCCCGCACCTCGCCTTGTGGCAGGTCAAAATCCACATCCGTGACCGCCTGCAACCCGTCGAACGACTTGGACAATCCCCGCACCTTGAGCAGCATCACGGCAACCCTTTCCACAGCCGCCGGCGCACTTCCCCGGTCAGGCCCTGCGGCGCGAACAGCGTCAGCGCCACCAGCGCCACGCCCGCGATCAGCATGTAGGCCGAGGTCACGCCGGAACTGAGGTCGATCAGGTAGAACATGAAGAGCGTGCCCACGAACGGCCCCAGCACCGTGCCCGCACCGCCCAAAAGAACCCACAAGAGCGGAAAGATCGAATACTGCACCGAGCCGAATGTCGCCCCGGCATAGCCGAACAGCAGCCCATAGAACGCCCCCGCGGCGGCCGAGATCGTGCCCGACACCACCATGGCTCCCAGCTTGTGCGCGTAGGTATCGTAGCCCAACATCCGCACCCGCTCCTCGTTCTCGCGGATGGCAATGAGTGTTCGCCCGAACCGGCTTTGCACCAGCCACAGCGACAGCAGGAAGCAGACCGAAAACAGCCCCCATGCCGCGAAATACCGCGCAGTCGGGTCGCTCAGGTCGATCCCCCACAGCACCCTTTGCGCCTGTTGGATCACGAACCCCTCGTCGCCGCGCGTGTATTCTCCAAAGTAGAGGATCGTCAGGTACCCCGCCTGCGCGAACATCAGCGTCACGATCATGAACGCCACGCCCGCCGTGCGCAGCGCCAACAGCGCCAGCCCGCCAGCCACCAGCGACCCCGCCACGATCCCCACGATCAACGCGGGCGCAGGCGTGAACCCAGCGTGCTGAATGGTCAGCCCCATCCCGTACATGCCAGCCGCAAAGAACAAGGCGTGCCCAAGGCTCAACAGCCCCGTGTAGCCAAACAGAATATTATACCCCACCGCATAACTGGCCAGCACCATGATCCGCGCAATATTCCCGTGATGGTACGCCGGCAGCACGAACTGCAACGCGAACAGCACCACCAGCAGGCCCAGATGCAATCCCAGAACACGCCCGCCCATGTTCATGCCGTTCTGGTCCCGAACAGGCCCTGCGGCCGGAATACCAGAACCAGCCCCACCAGCAACGTCGCGAGAATTTTCGCCAGCGTTGGCGAGAAGAAGACCGAGATAATCCCGTCGCTCAACCCAATGAACAAGGCGGCCAATACCGTGCCCGGAAGGCTCCCCAGCCCCCCGATGATCACCACGATAAAGGCCAGCAGCAACGGCTCGACCCCCATCAGGTAATGCGCCTGCTGGATCGGCACGATCAGTACCGCGCCCAAAGCTGCAAGCGCCGCGCCGATCCCGAAAACAAGCGCATAAACCCGCTCCACCGGGATGCCAAAGGCCAGCGCCATGTCCCGATCCGCCTGCGTGGCGCGCATCAACAGGCCGATCTTCGTGCGCGCCATCATCGCCCAGACCCCGCACAGCACCGCGCCCGCGGCGAAGATCACGAACAGCTTGTAGGACGTGATGCTCCACCCCCACGGCTGCGCCATGCCGAACAGCGTCTCGAACCAGTCGAACCACGGCAGCTCGACCCTTGTATTAAACGGCGCCTCCACAGGCCTCGCTTCGGGGCCATAGGTCATCAACGTCAGTTGCTGGATGATATAAAGCAAGCCGATCGTCGCCACGATCGTCCGCTCGGGATCATACTCAATACGCTTAAGTATGGTCACATCCGCCGCCGCGGCCAGCACCCCCACGACCAGCGGCGCGATCACCAGCGCGGCAACAAACCCCAGCGCCGGATGCCCGCCCACCATCTGCGCCACGTACCAGGCGATCACCGCACCCAGCATGTAGAATTCGCCATGCGCGATGTTCACCACCCGCATCACGCCAAAGACAAGGCTCAGGCCGACGGCGGTCAGCGCCAGCACCGCCGCCGTCACCGCGCCTTCCAGCGTGGCGAGGATAAGATGAGGTCCGAATTCCATCAGGTCAGGTCACACGCCCCGGCCCGCCGCGCAGGGCGTCAAAGCGGCTGCGTGGTGTAATCCACCTCGTCCGGATACAGCGTGTCGTCGATCGACGTCGTGTGCACGCGCACCAGCCGCCCGTTTTCGACCCGGCTGATATGCTGATGCCCGAACACCTGGTGCGTCTTGCCGTTGAACCGCTTGGCCCCCTGCGGATGCGCCTGGCTTTCGGGCATCTCGCCCATCGCCTCGACCGCCTCGATCAGCTTGGCGCGGTCCAGCGGCCCGGCATAGCCCGACGCCTCCATCCCGGCCTTGATGACGTGCAGCGTCTCCCAGCAGCCGAACATATGCGCATAGGTCGACACGTCGCTCGGGTCGTTGACCGACGCGCCGTTCTCGTCCACGCCCACCGCCTCGCGATAGAACTTCTCGTGCTCGCTTTGATCCTCCTGCGCGTAACGCGGCATCCCTTCCCAGAAATACGTCCCTTCCAGAAACTCCAGGCCCGGGCTGGAAATATCCACCGCCTCCAGGCTGTCGATAAAGCCAAAGATCTCCGGCCCCTGGTCGCCGAAGAATTCGCCCAGCTCCTTCACGAATGTCAGCACCGCAGGGCCGACCATCACATGATACAGCACCTCGGTATCGCGCGGAATCTGCGGGAAATACTTGGTAAAGCTCGTCTCGCTCGGCGGAATCGCGATCTGCTCCAGCACCTCGCCCCCCTGCTCCTTGATCGCGGCGGAAAAGAAATCCCGGTGATCGTGGCCGAATGCGAAATCGGGGAAAATCATCGTGACCTTCTTGCCAAGGTTCTCCGACACGTAGGGCGCCATTGCCTGCACCTGGCTCTTCACATCGGTGATGCCGGGTTGCAGCGTATAGCGGTTCAGCATTCCGCTCGCCACGTGGTGCCCTTCCGATACCACGAAATAGGGCAGCTTCAACTCGCCAGCCCGTGGCGCGGACCCGATCACAACATGCGAAAACAGCGTGCCGAAACCCACGTCACAGCCATGCTGGTTGGCGAATTTCTCCACCACCTCGGCGCCGCGCTTGGGGTCCGTGCCGTCATCCTCTGCAATCAGCTCGATCATCCGGCCATTGATCCCGCCGCCATCGTTGATCAGCTTGACCGCCGCCTCGGTGGTGCGCCCGTACCAGCGCCCATAGGCGGCGCCGATGCCGGTGCTGTGCTGCTGAAACCCGATCTTGATCGGCTCCGAGCTTTGCGCCTGCGCATACCGCGCCCAAAGCGGAAGGCTCGCGGCTCCGGCGGCGGCCCCGGCCAATGTCTTCAGCGCGCCACGGCGCGACGTGGCCTTTTTCTGATTGGTCATCACGACCTCTCCCTGTTTCTCGATATGGATTGGCCCGATCCTGCGAAGCCTGCCCCGGTTTGTCCAGCGTTTTAAACCAGCGCCTTACCCCCGTGGCGACGCCAGAAGCCACAACCCGAAGAACGTGTAGGCCACCATGAACACCGCCAGCGGCGCCTGCCCCAGCACGGCCCGCCGCCGATCGGCCCGGTCCCGCATGGCCAGTGCATGCGCCATCAGGATCGCAACGACATGCCCCACCACCACGGCCCCGGCCTGGCTCAGCCAGATCCGCCGCACGGTATCCTGCGTATTGAAGAACCCGGTGGTCACGTAAAACCCGTCCATGCCCAGAAAATGGGCGCCACTGGACAGCGGATCGTCCAGCATCTGCACCACGTACTGAACCTCCACAAGAAACGTCGGCAAGTAATGCGCCACGTGATAGCCCAACGCGATCGGCAGGATCGACGGCGCGAAAAGGCAAAACGCCGCACGCAGGCGCCGCCCCGTCCCGGCGATCCGCTCCCCCAGCCACAGGCAAGCCGCGAAAACCGTCAACAGCCCAAGATTCGCCACCACCAGCCCGATCAGGTTCGGGACCACCACCGCCGACCGCCCCGGAAACTCCAGCGGGTTGACCCCGATCACACCCATCCACCAGAAGGTCTCGTTCAGCCCGTCGAAACTGCCCGTCCCGAGCAGCAGCACCATCAAAACGGCCAAGGCCAAGGGCGGCGCCCGCCGCATCACGCCCTGCCACCCCCACAAGCCCAGCGCCAGGCGCCCGCGCACCGGGGCAAGCACCCCCATGCGCCCATAGGCCCGCATCATCACCGTCACCATCTCGCCCCGCAGCAGGAACGCCGGCCCGAACAGCAGCACCCCGAACAGCACCGCGTACCAGTAAAGCCCCACGACACTGGCCAGTCGCGCCGGATCGGCCGGCGCCGGATCGCACAAGAGGAACGCAGCAAAGACCAGGAAAAGACCCACAGCAGGCCAGTATCCCCACCTGCGCGGGTACCGCATCAAGGGCCTGATCCCGGTCCACCGCGCCAAAACCGAGACCACCCCCGTCCAGGGGTTCGTCCAGCGCCAGTGATTGCCGAAAAGCCCTTGCAGACTCACCAACGCCACCCACCACACCGTCCACAGCAAAAGCGGCATCGGGTTTTCCATCGGCGTGCGCGGCCCTGCAAAGCCCTGCCAAACAGCAAAGGTCAGCACCCCGGTCGCCAGCAGACTTGTCGCATGCCGCCATGCCCAGCGCGGCCGCCGCACCAACGGCACCGGCGAAAACACCGCCTCCCCCGCCCGCGCCGGCAACACCGCCAGCAGCAGCACCGTCAGGACAACACTCGCCACCCCCGCCGAGATGTAGACATCCGTCGGCAGCAACAACACAAAGCTCTGCTCCGACGCATGCGCCGATGCCATCCCGCCCCAGAACAGGACGAGGCAAACCAGCAATCCGCGCATCACGATCTCTTCTTCTGGCCCAAAATACCCCGGGGTGAGCGTTGAAACGCAGTTTCAACGTGAGGGGCTGGCCCCTCCTCCCACGAATCGAGCGTGGCGCAGCCACTCATTCAGGTCACCCCGGGTCGCGGATCAGGCTCTGGCACATGCAATGCACGCCGCCGCCCCCTTGGGTGATCATGCTCAGGTCCGGGTCAAAAATCTCGAATCCCAGCGCCCTCAGCTTCTCTTTCAGCGTTTTCGACCCTTCCGGCAACAGCACCCGGTCCTGCCCCAGCGCCACCACGTTGCAGCCCAGCGCGATCGTTTCCTGGAACGGCACCTCGACGATCTCGATATTCTTCGCCCGCAGCCAGTCCACGATCTCGGGATCGGTGCAGTCAGTGCAGACAGCAGCCAACTTCGGCGCCAGCATCACCACCATCAGGTCGATATGCACATAAAACGGGTCGATATCGGCCAGCTTCACTTCCCAGCCCTCGGCCTCCATCCACGACGCCACCTGGCGTGCGCCCTGCTCCATGGTCCGGCCTTCCTCGCCTTCCCAACCGATCAGGACGCAGCCCGGCTCGATCACGTTGAAATCGCCCCCCTCGAAGGTGCCCGCCGTGACGAAATCGTAAATCGGAACCCCAAGACCCTGGTAGGTCTCGATCGCCCGGAAATTCTCGCCCCGGCGCCAGTATTGCGACATATGCGTGATGATCGCGCCATAGGGCGTCATGACCGAACTGTCCCGAGCATAGACCTGGTAGGGCAGCTCCGGGTCCGGCACGTGCGTGTGCACCGCGACGCCCGCACTTTCATAGGCGCTCACCATCTCGGCATGCTGTTTTTTCGCAATGTTAGGGTCGAATTCGATCCCCCGCCGCAGCGTCTTCTTGCTCACCGAGGATGTCTTCAGCCATCGGTAATTCTCGATCGGCCCCAGCAGGACCGATCGCAACGTGCCATAATCGCTATCCGCACCCCAGTCGTTCAGCCTGGGCGTGCCACCGCCCTCGCGCCGCGCGCGCAGAGTGAAATTGTCTGCCGGTTGATCTTTCATGTGGACTCTCCTTTGCGCGAAAGGCTGAGCCGATGCCGCGCCCAAGTCAAGCGCGACCGCGCCACCGCCGCCGTGGCCATTGTCCATTGCGCAAAATGAAGCCATCGCAGGGACAAAACCCTAAGGCTCGTACCGCTCCGCCAGGTCCTCGGTATCCCCGATCGACGCCAGCTTCACCTCCCGGATCAGCTTCAGCGTCGGTTTCAGGCAGAAGAACACCGAGCCCACGATAAACAACCAGATCGCCGCGGTCTCCGTCTCTTTCCACAGAAACAGGATCGACCCGATCAGGAACGAGAACGCCGCGACGAAATCCGCCAGCGTGTGCAACAGCTCGAATACCGCGTAAAGCCGCTGTGTCTCGGCGCTGACGTGGCGCTTGTCCTTGAACATCTGCATGGGGTGCCTCCGGGGTTCGACAGTCGCGCCCTAGAAAAAGCAAGCTCGCACGTTTGGCAAGACTCAGACCCTAATCCTGCGGAAAAGGCACAACGCCATCCGCCGCCAGCCGATTGAAAAAGCCCAGAACCTCGTCCTCGGTCGCCCGCTCCACCGCGCCCGCGCGCACCGCCTCGCGGCTCCAGACCCAGGATTGCGCCGGGTCATCCCGCATCGCCCAGGCCGGAAACAGCCGTGTCCGGATCGTCCGCTCCATCAGCTTGCGCGGCTCCAAGTGGCGGTCATCCTGTCTTATCCGGGCGTAACAGTCCCGAACGGCCTTGTCCGGCCCTTCCAGCAATTGCAGGTACCGATCCGCCCGACAGATCAGCGCCCCGGTGATATCATCGCGTTCATTGCACCGCCGCGCATCCAGCAGGATACCGGCCAGCATCGCGTCGTCATATCCGAAGGGGCGGGAGGCATAGATCAACTGGGTGAGCGCCATGGCGGGGCTCCTTTCCCGCACAGCCTAGGCGACAGCATCACAACTGTCCACGCGCCTCACGCGCCGCGCTTTGCCCGAAACACCTCGGCATTGGGAAACTGCCCCGCGCCACGATTCAGCTTCAGGTCGTCGCGCATCTTCACGTTCAGCTCGACCAGCTTTGCCTCCAGCGCCTGTTTCGCCGCCTCGATCCGCGCCGCGCCTTGGCCTTCGCTCCTGGCATGGTGATACGCCAGCACCGCCTCAAAGGCCTCCGTGCTGGCCCGCATCACCGCGACCGACGCGATCACGTCAATCGCCTTGCCCTCCCCCGGCGCACGCTCCGGCAGATCCTGCCCATGATACAGGGCGTGCGCCATCTTATGCAATTGGGTCAAATGCTCGGAATAGAGCCTGATCCGCGCCTCAGTCAGCCGCCGAAACGCCCGCGTGACCTTGACCGCGATATAGGCCAGCAGCGCCGCAATCACGCAAAGAAGCGCAAGAATGCCCTGCCCGACGCTCAGCGGCTCAAGCCCCCATGCAGCGTCGGCACGTCCAGCGCCGCAAACCCGTAGTGCCGCAGCCACCGCAGATCACTGTCGAAGAACGCCCGCAGGTCCGGGATGCCATATTTCAGCATCGCGATCCGGTCGATCCCCATGCCGAATGCAAAGCCCTGCCACTCGTCCGGGTCGATCCCGCCCGAACGCAACACATGCGGATGCACCATGCCGGACCCGAGGATTTCCAGCCAGTCGTCGCCTTCCCCGATCTTCAGCGTGCCGCCCTCCCACGAACACCGGATATCGACTTCCGCCGACGGCTCGGTGAACGGGAAATGCGACGCGCGGAACCGCAGTTCGACCTCGTCGACCTCGAAGAACGCCTTCACGAACTCTTCCAGAACCCATTTCAGGTTCGCCATGCTGATGTCCTTGTCGATGGCCAAGCCCTCGACCTGGTGGAACATCGGCGTGTGCGTCTGGTCATAGTCGGCGCGATACACCCGCCCCGGCGCGATCACCCGGATCGGCGCGCCCTGCGCCTGCATCGCGCGGATCTGCACCGGGCTGGTATGCGTGCGCAGCACATGCGGCGGGCGGTCGTCGCCTTCCGCGCGGTGGGTATAGAACGTGTCCATCTCGGCCCGCGCCGGGTGGTGGCTGGGGATGTTCAGCGCGTCGAAATTGTACCAGTCGCTTTCGATCTGCGGCCCCTCTGCCACGGCAAAGCCCATGTCCGCGAAGATCGCCGTGACTTCCTCGGTCACCTGGCTGATCGGGTGAATGGTGCCCTCGCGCCGTGGCCGCCCCGGCAAGGTCACGTCCAGCCATTCGCCGCGCAGCCGTTCGTCCAGCGCGGAATCCGCCAGCGCCACCTTCTTGGCCGCCAGCGCGCTGTTGATCTCGTCCTTTAGCGCGTTCAGCTTGGGCCCCATCTCCTGCCGCTCTTCGGGCGTCATCTTGCCCAGTTCGCGCATCTTCAGCGCGACCTCGCCCTTCTTGCCGACGGCCTGCACGCGCAAATCCTCCAGCGCGGCCTCGTCACCGGCCCCGGCAATGGCTTTCAGGTACTTGTCTCTCAGGTCATCCATGTCGTCTGTCCGGCCAAATCCATCGGGCCGGGGTTACCCCGCCTGACGCGATTGCGCAAGACAAGCCTCCGCCCCGCGCCTCAGGGCCGGTACAGCTCTACTATCCGCCGCATCAGGTCCGGGTCCGGCTCCTGCCCCGGCCTGATCTGGCGGGCCATTTCCTCGGGCATCCGTTCCATCAGCTCTTACGAAAACCGCTTGTGTAGTCTCTGTTGAAGGCAGCATAGCCCTCTGACGTGACACCGTGATGGCCCTGCATCATCCCGTGCAATTCCGGCAGCCGGTGAAACGGCACCTGCGGCAGGGCATGATGCTCTGTGTGATAGGGCATGTTCCACGCCAGGAACCGCACGAGGCGATTTGTGTAGGTCGTCCGGGTGTTCCGGAACATGTCCGCGACGAAGGCGCAGCGCCCGTGTTCCGCCAGCAGGTAGAGCCGCAGGAAAGGCTGACCAAGCAACGCGGGGAAGATCCAGGCCCAGAACAGCACCGGCGTCACCGGCAGGCTTGAAAACGCCAGCGCATAGATCGTCAGCATCACCCGTGCCTCCCTCACCACGCGCGGCCGCGCGCGCTCTGGCACGTAATCGCCCGGATCACCGCCCACCGCATTGCGCAGGGTCTGCCCGATCATGGCCCACCAGAACGGCAGACCGGTCACATGCCACACATACGCGCGCCAACTCTCGGGCTTCGCCCCGGCCAAAAGCTCGGGGTCCTTGCCGGGGATGTTGGTGTGCCGGTGGTGCGCCAGGTGAAAATACCGGAACCACTCGAATGGCTGCACGATCAGCAGGCCACAAACCCGCCCGACCCATTCATTCAGCCATAGCGTTCGAAACGGCGTCTTGTGCGTCGCCTCATGCTCCAGCGTGAACAGGAAACAGATCGCGATTCCCTGCGGGATCAGCAGCGCCCACCACAGCGGCCCGCCCAGCCCGATCCAGACACCGAACAGCACGATCAGCCCGAAATGCAGCGCCAATCGGAACAGGCCGGGCGCATTCTCGGCCTCGGCCAGCCCGGCCAATTTGTCTCGCGGCAAGGCGGCGATGAACTCCCGGTGATCCATGCGAAAAGCCTAAAGCGTTTCGCGAAAAACCTGAATCACAGATTTTCACGAAACGCAGTGCTCCGCTCAGTCGTTGCACGCGTTCCGCCTTTTGCTGATGCCTCGGGTTAAGAGCGGAACGCTTTAGGCAGCCCGTCGCGCTCCGGCAAGGGGAGAGCGCCGGCGCCCGCTCACGCACGGGTTACTTGACACCCCCAACGACGAACCATAGCGCAGGCGGGCAAGCTTTTTACTCAACAATAGCAGATCCCCATGAACAATCTTTCCCCCGTGGACCAGTTCCTTTTCGGGCTCATGAACGCCAGCCTTCTCTTTACGTTGGTCTACTGGATACTGGGCTTCGACATTCAGTTCGCCACTGGCTTCGCCATCGAGGACGGCCCCGTCGAGTACGGCACTGCCGTCATGCTGTTCGTGTCGGCGCTGGTGCTGGCGTGGCAATCCGCGCGCCAGTTCCGGAAAGGCCAGGCGCTTGCCGGGGTCTGCCTGTCGATCTACGCGCTGATTTTCGTTTTCGGCACGGGCGAAGAGATATCCTGGGGTCAACGCATCCTGGGGCTGGAGACGCCCGACTCCCTCCGCGAGGTCAACTTCCAGGATGAGATCACGCTGCACAACATCGTGGTGGGCGGCAAGCAGCTGACCAAGACGGTGTTCGGCAGCGGGCTGACCATCGCGATCCTGCTCTACCTGCTGGCATTGCCGGCACTTTATGGCAAATCCCGCCTTGTCACGCACATTGCGGACCGTCTGGCATGGCCGGTGCCGTCATGGCGTCACGGAATCATGGGCGTTATCGCCAGCGTGGTAATGCTGGTGGTCGAGATCCCCCGCCAATGGGAGGTGTACGAATTCGTCTTCAGCCTGCTGACCACGTCGATCTTTCTGGCGCCGGCCAACACCGCCAGGTTCGAACGGTCTGCCGCCACCTGAGCCGCAATTACGCGCCCGCCGCGTACCGGGCCAGTGGAAATCAGGCCGCTGACTTGCTGCGCAATGCGCGCACTTCGCGGTCATGCGCCGCCAGCAGCCGCTTGGCCTTTTCACTCAATTCGGATTGCCCGTCGCGGGTCTGCACGATGGTGCGTACCATGTTTCTGCCTCTTGGTTTTCCGTCCTTTTCGAACCGTTGTGTCAAAAGGCATCGCACATCTTTGCGGGGAGAGTATGGCAAATTTTAGGAAATTGTTAACGGATACGGCACAAAGAAAAACGCCGCCGGGCGTTCCCGACGGCGCTCATTTTCTTGTCCCTCGAACGGCAGGCTTACGCGGTCAGCGCGCCTTTTGCCTGTTCCACGATGGCGCCGAATGCGGCGGGTTCGTGCACGGCCAGATCGGCCAGGACCTTGCGGTCCACTTCGACACCGGCCAGCGACAGGCCGTTGATGAAACGCGAATAGGTCAGCGATTCGTCATGGGCGCGCACGGCGGCGTTGATCCGCTGGATCCACAGCGCGCGGAAATTCCGCTTGCGGTTCTTGCGGTCGCGCGTCGCGTACTGGTTGGCCTTGTCCACGGCCTGCGCCGCCACCTTGAAGGTGTTCTTGCGGCGACCGTAATAGCCTTTCGCGGCTGTGGTGACTTTCTTGTGACGGGCGTGGGTGACTGTCCCACCTTTGACTCTTGCCATGTCTCAAACTCCTCAGCGTGCGTAAGGCATCATCGGCTTGATGATACCTTCATCAGCCTTGCAAAGCGTCGTGGTGCCACGCGCGTTGCGGATGAACTTGTTGGTGCGTTTGATCATGCCGTGGCGCTTGCCGGCCTGGCCAGCCACCACGCGGCCCTTGGCCGTCACCTTGAACCGCTTCTTGCAGCTCGATTTCGTCTTCATCTTGGGCATTTCCGGCTCCTCTTGATGGTCGGTCTTATGCGCGACTCGGCATGCCACTTCGGCCGGCCGCGCGAATGAGAGCGCCGTATAGGACGACAGCGTACATAAAGCAAGGGGCGTTTGCCGCCGGATCAGTCGTCAGGGACCCCTGCCGCATGACGGGCGCTTGCCAACCGTCACGGGCAGGGCTAGACCGGATTTTCCCAGCCTAGGGAGACGCCCCGTGTCCACCACTCTCCGGCTCGCCATCGGAAGCATTTTCGTCGGCGCGCTCGTCCTCGCGATCAAAACCCTTGCCTGGTGGCTGACAGGCTCCATCGCCCTTCTGTCCGACGCCCTGGAAAGCACCGTCAACGTGGCCACGGCCATCGCGGCGCTCATCGCCATTCGCGTCGCGGCGCGCCCGGCCGATTCCTCGCACCCTTACGGCCATCACAAGGCCGAGTTCTTCAGCGCCGTGCTCGAAGGCATCATGATCATCATCGCCGCGCTGGTGATCCTGCGCGAAGCCTACCACGGCTTTCTCAACCCCGTGGCGCTGGACCTGCCGATCGAGGGGCTTCTGATCAACGGCGCCGCCACCATGATCAACGCGCTCTGGGCCTGGGTGCTGATCAGCCGCGGGCGCCTCAACCGCTCGCCGGCGCTGGTGGCCGATGGCAAGCACCTGCTGACCGACGTCGTCACCTCCGCCGGCGTCGCGCTCGGCGTCCTCATGGCCCTGGTCACGGGTTGGTGGGTGCTCGATCCGATCATGGCGGCCATCGTCGCGGTCAACATCCTGTGGTCCGGCTCCAAGGTGGTGCGCGAATCGCTCAGCGGCCTGATGGACGAGGCCGTCTCGCAGGAAACCCTGGACACCGTGCGCGAGATCATCGCGACCCAGGCCGGCGGCGCGGTCGAGGCCCACGACCTGCGCACCCGCCATGCCGGGCAGGCGACCTTCATCGACTTTCACCTCGTTGTGCCCGGAGAGACCACCGTCTTCGACGCGCACGAGATCTGCGACCGGGTCGAGGCCGCGCTGAAAGAGGCGGTCGAGGGTGCGCGGATCACGATCCATGTCGAACCCGAGCACAAGCAGAAGCATTCCGGCATCGTCGTTCTGGACTGACTGGGGCAGGCACGCCAGACGTGCCATTTGCGCGAAATCCCCGTTGCCCCTAACATCGCGGAACGGGAGGACAGGCACGCTGGACAAGAAAACCCATATCGACAAGGTCGTGAGCGCGGTCAATTCGCCCTCTGCCGCCGCGCGCTCGGCGCTGGCGGCCTCGTGGCACCGCTCGATGGAGCGGCACGGACTGGATCCCGCTGCCCCCGCGCAGGGCCAGCGCGTCGATCACAGCGTCGTGGACGAAAGCCGCGCACGGCTCGACCGCTTCATGACCATCGCCGCCCCCAAGCTCGATCAGCTCTTCGGCCTTGTCGGCCTTTCCGGCTGCGGCGTGCTCCTGACCGATGAAAGCGGCATCATCCTCGACCAGCGCTGTTCCGACGGCGACCGTACGACCTTCGAGGACTGGGGCCTGACCGTCGGCGCCGACTGGAGCGAGGCCGCCGAGGGCACCAACGGGATCGGCACCTGCCTGACCGAGAAGCGCCGCATCACCATACACCGCGACGATCACTTCCTTGCCCGCAACATCGGCATGAGCTGCATGGATGCGCCGATCTTCGGCCCCGATGGCGGACTTCTGGCCGCGCTCGATGTCTCCTCGGCGCGCGTCGACCAGACCGAGGCCTATAACCGTTTGATCGCCGCCATGGTCGACCAGACTGCCCACGCGATCGAGGCGGATTTCTTCCGCGCCTCCTATCCCAAGGCCCGCATCGTCGTCGCCGATTCGGCCGACGGCGGCGCGGCGACCCTCTTGGCCGTGGATGCCGACGACATCGTGGTGGGTGCCACCCGCGAGGCCCGCAAGGCGCTTGGCCTCTCGCCCAGCGGCACCTTCACGCCGCGTCCGGCATCGGACATCTTCGGGCGCGAGGACGGCCCCCGCGGCTTCGAGAAGGCCGAGCGCGCCGCCGTCGTCCGCGCCCTGACCCGTGCCAATGGCAACGTGTCCGAGGCCGCCCGCGCTCTGGGAATAGGCCGCGCCACCCTCTATCGCCGCATGAAACGGCTGGGTCTGGACGACACCTGACCGCACCTGTCTCAGTTCTGAGACACAAGCGCCCTATCACCGTTTGACCCCCTCCTGACGAATCGCCTCGCACACGGCACCCCTGTCCTCACGACTTCGGGCGGAGGACCCGAGGCGACCAGGAGGAACCAACATGAACGAACTCACGCAACTCTCGGCGGAATTCCAATCGCCGTTCAAATCCCGCTACGACAACTTCATCGGCGGCAAATTCACCCCACCCGTGAACGGCAAGTATTTCGACAACGTGACCCCGATCACCGGCCAGGCGGTCTGTGAAATCGCCCGGTCCGACGCCGCCGACGTGGACCTGGCGCTCGACGCCGCCCATGCCGCGAAAGACGCCTGGGGTCGCACTTCGGCCACCGAACGCGCCAACATCCTGCTCAAGGTCGCCGACCGGATCGAGGAAAACCTCGACCTGATCGCGGTGGCCGAGACATGGGACAACGGCAAGCCGATCCGCGAGACTGTCAACGCCGATATCCCGCTCGCCGTCGACCACTTCCGCTATTTCGCCAGCGTCCTGCGCGGACAGGAAGGCGCGATGTCCGAGATCGACGCCGACACTGTGGCCTATCACTATCACGAGCCGCTGGGCGTCGTGGGCCAGATCATCCCGTGGAACTTCTCGGTTCTGATGGCCGCGTGGAAACTTGCGCCTGCGCTGGCCGCCGGCAATTGCATCGTCCTGAAACCGGCGGAACAGACCCCCGCCGCGATCATGGTGCTGATGGAGGTCATCGCCGATCTTCTGCCCGATGGCGTGCTGAACATCGTCAACGGCTACGGCGCCGAGGTGGGCGCGGCGCTCGCGAAATCCAACCGCATCGCCAAGATCGCCTTCACCGGCTCCACCCAGACCGGCCGCACTATCATGCAATACGCGACCGAGAACCTCATCCCGGTCACGCTGGAACTGGGCGGCAAGTCCCCCAATATCTTCTTCTCCGATGTCATGGCCAAGGACGACGCCTTTCTCGACAAGGCAATCGAGGGCTTCGTGCTCTTCGCCTTCAACCAGGGCGAGGTCTGCACCTGCCCCAGCCGCGCCCTGATCCAGGAAGACATCTATGAAGAGTTCATCGCCCGCGCCATCGAACGGGTGAAAGCCATCAAGCAGGGCGATCCTCGCCTGATGGACACGATGGTCGGCGCCCAGGCCAGCCGCGAACAACAGGACAAGATCCTCAGCTACCTTCAAATCGGTGTCGAGGAAGGCGCCGAGGTGCTCGCCGGCGGTGCGGCGGCGCAGATGGACGGCGAACTGTCCGAAGGCTACTACATCCAGCCGACCATCCTGAAGGGCCACAACAAGATGCGCGTCTTCCAGGAAGAGATCTTCGGCCCGGTCGTCTCTGTCACAACCTTCAAGGACGAGGCCGAGGCGCTGGCGCTGGCCAATGACACCATCTACGGTCTTGGCGCCGGTGTCTGGTCGCGCGACGCGAACACCTGCTACCGTTTCGGCCGCGGCATCCAGGCCGGGCGCGTCTGGGTCAACAACTACCACGCCTACCCGGCCCACGCGGCCTTTGGCGGCTACAAGCAATCCGGCATCGGGCGCGAGAACCACAAGATGATGCTCGACCACTACCAGCAAACCAAGAACATGCTGGTCAGCTACAACCCCAACAAGCTGGGTTTCTTTTAGGGCAGGGTTCGGGGCGGCACAGCGTGTCGCCCCTTGTTCCATGTCAGGTCAGGTACCGCGCCACCACCTGGACAAAGACGTTGGGGATCTCGTTGATATCGTATCCGCCCGGCTTGTTCCCAACCGCCCAGAACACCATCAGCCCCGACGAGATGATCGTAATCGCCGCAACCCGCGGCGCATGCCCGTCAGACAGTGCCGACAGGATCGACGGGATTGAAAAAACGCCCAGAACCAGGCCGATGATGAAAATAAGATCGGGATCCATTTCAAAGATCCTCCATGAACTGCTCTGCGCAATAGTATAGCGCAGTTCAGTCCTGGTCGGTCGAAGAAAGTTCCTTTTGGTTACAAGGCGCTACCCGCAGGATATTGGTGGTCCCCGGCACGTTGAACGGCACGCCCGCAGTCACGATCACAAGGTCGTCCTCGGTGGCATAGCCTTGTTTCAGCGCCGCGCGCGTGGCGTTCTGCACCGCCATCTTGAACCGCGTCAGTTCGGGCGTCATCACGCAATCCGTCCCCCAGTTCAGGGTTAGGCGCCGCGCGGTTTCGCGCACGTTCGTCATCGCGATGATCGGCACGCGCGGCCGCTCCCGCGCGGTCAACAGCGCGGTCGTCCCGCTTTGCGTGTAACAGCAGATCGCCGCGACCTGCGTTGTCTCCGCGATTTCCCGCGCGGCGGCGACGATGCCATCGGCCACCGTGGTCCGGTCCGCCTTGCGCGAGGCTTCGATGATCTCGGTATAGGTCGGGTCGTCCTCGACCTCTTGCGCCACGTTGTCCATCGTCTGCACTGCCTCTACGGGATAGTCGCCCGCCGCCGATTCCGCCGACAGCATGATCGCGTCCGCCCCTTCGTAGATCGCGGTCGCCACGTCGCTGACCTCGGCCCGCGTCGGCATCGGGCTTGCGATCATCGATTCCAGCATCTGCGTGGCGATGATCACCGGCTTGGCCGCGGCCCGGCACTTGCGCACCATGCGCTTTTGCAACGGCGGCACGTTCTGCACGGGCAGTTCCACGCCCAGATCGCCCCGCGCCACCATGATGCCGTCCACCTCGTCCAGGATCTCGTCGAAATCGGTCACCGCAGAGGGTTTTTCCACCTTCACCATGATCGCCGCCCGTCCGCGCACCAGCGCGCTGGCCTCGATCACGTCCCGTGCCCGTTGCACGAAACTCAGCGCCAGCCAGTCCACCCCCAGCTCGCAGGCGAATTCCAGGTCGTCGCGGTCTTTCTCTGTCAGCGCCGCCAGCGGCAGCACCACGTCCGGCACGTTCACACCCTTGCGGTCGGAAATCGTGCCGCCGGTAATCACCTCGGTTTCGGCAAAGTCAGTGCCGCATTTCGTCACCTTCAGGCGAATCTTGCCATCGTTCACCAACAGCCGCGCACCGGGCTTCAGCGCCTGGAAAATCTCGGGATGCGGCAGGTTCACCCGGTCGATCGTCCCTTTCGCCTCGTCCAGGTCCAGCCGGAAAGACGCGCCTTCCTCAAGCTCTTCCGACCCGTTCTCGAACGGCCCCACGCGCAGCTTCGGCCCCTGAAGGTCGGCCAGGATTGCGATCGGGCTGTCCATCTCCTCTTCGACACGGCGGATGATCTCGTGCTTGGCGCGAATATCGTCCTGCGTGCCGTGGCTCATGTTCAGCCGGAACACGTCCGCCCCCGCTTCGTGCAGCGCGCGGATGGTTTCATAGGTCTCCGATGCCGGGCCCAGGGTGGCCACGATCTTCACGTTGCGATGGCGTCTCATGTCTGTCCTTACCTTTATGTTCAGCTTGCGTTAGCGCTAAACTTACAGAGGGTTTATTACCCAATTCCCATTTCCTGACAACTGACATAAAAGTGGTGGTCAAGAGATGACATCACCATGACATATCGACCGTTTTTTACAGAAGGGGCAAATCGTCCCTCCCGCTGGCTCGTGACCTGCGATCATGCCGCCAACACCGTTCCGCCCTTCGTGAACGGCGGCTCGCTCGGGCTCGATCCGGCGGACATGGCGCGCCACATCGCCTATGATCCGGGCGCCGCCGGGGTTGCGCGTGCGTTGGCCCGTGCGCTCGGCGCACCGTGCATCATGACCAACTTCTCCCGCCTCGTGATCGACCCCAACCGGGGCGAGGATGACCCGACCCTCGTGATGAAACTCTATGACGGGACCATCATCCCCGCCAACCGCCATGTCGGCCCGGCCGATATCGAACAGCGGCTAAACGCCTTGTATAGACCCTATCACAGCGAATTGGCCCGCATGGCGGCACGGCAGGACGACACGATCATCGTCTCGATCCACTCCTTCACCCGCCAGCTTCAGGGCCGCCCGCCGCGGCCCTGGCACATCGGCGTGCTCTATGCCACGGACGAGCGCCTGACCCGTCCGCTGATCAACCGAATGGCGCAAGAAACAGACATCTGCGTAGGCGAGAACGAGCCCTATGGCGGCCACCTGCCCGGCGACGCCATCGCCCGTCACGGCATCGCCTATCAGCGTCTCAATGCCCTGATAGAACTGCGCAACGACCTCATCATCAGCGAAGACCAGCAAACCGCCTGGGCCAATCGCCTTGCTCCCATGCTGATTGAAGCGGCTGGTCATGCCGGTGCCGAATTAGAGACTGTATCACCTCAACCGGGCTGATTCACTTCAACCGCCCTCACGCTCATCCCTCACGTCAGGAGACGCCCCGTGCCGCACATCATCATCGAACATTCCGGCGGATTGGAAGACAGCCACGACCTTCAGGCGCTTTGCGGCGACCTTTGGGAAAAATTCGCGGGTCACCATAGCGTCAGCGCACCCGACACCGTGCGCACCCGCACCATCGCCGCCACCGCCTCGCGCATCGGGGTCGAGCCACAAACCTTCGCCCACGCCACGCTCCTCCTCCTGCCCGGCCGCAGTGACGCTGTCCGTGCCGAACTGGCGCAACTGACGCTCGACACGCTTCAGGCCCACCTGCCGGACGTCGGCAGCCTGACCGTCCGGTTGGATGATATCCAACAGCCCTATATGAAGCGTATGCTCTGACTCAAAAAGGAGACCCCGGAAATGGACGATCAAACCCGCATCGAACTTGAGGCCGCCGCGTTCCGCACCCTGCGTGAACACCTGATGGAAAAACGCACCGACGTGCAGAACATCGACATGATGAACCTCGCCGGCTTCTGCCGCAATTGCCTCAGCCGCTGGTACCAGGAAGCCGCGAACGAGCGCGGCATCGACATGACCAAGGACGAGGCGCGCGAAATCTTCTACGGTATGACGATGGACGAGTGGAAAGCCAACTATCAGACCGACGCCTCGGACGACAAGAAAGCGGCGTTCGACAAGTCCTTTGCCGAAAACGTGGGCTCCAAGACCTGAGGTCATGAGGCCCGCCCGCGAGATGCTGTCGCACTTCAACAACGCCGGCGCGGGCCATATCGGCCTCACCCATGTCCCCACGCAGGGCGGTCTTGTCTGCGGGCCAGATCGACCCCGGTGCCAAGCGCTTCGAAGGACGGGAACGCTGCTTCATCGGTCAGATCGGCCCCAGAGCACCGGACGGTCGGTCAACGAACGCGATTTGCGGATTATACCGTCGCGATACCACCCAGATACCGACGCGATACCGACGTGGGTTTCCAGCGTTAACCTTCGATTCGCTCAGACCGCGACTTTCCGGCTTTCCTCGATGTAGATTTCCCGCAACCGCGTCGCCACCGTGCCGGGCGTCCCGTCGCCAAGAGCCACACCGTCGACTTCCACCACCGGCATGACGAAGGCACTGGCCGAGGTGACGAACGCCTCGTCGGCCGCCTTGGCCTCGTCGACGCTGAAATTCCGTTCCTCCACCTGCATTTGCGCCTCTTCGGCAAAGCGCAGCACGGCGGCCCGGGTGATCCCGTGCAGGATGTCGTTCGACAGCGCGCGGGTGATGATCTTGCCGTCCTTGACGATATAGGCGTTGTTCGAGGTGCCCTCGGTCACGAACCCGTCCTGCACCATCCACGCGTCATCGCAACCGGCTTTCTTGGCCATCATCTTGCCCATCGACGGATACAGAAGCTGCGTCGTCTTGATGTCCCGACGGCCCCAGCGCATGTCCTCTACAGTGATGATCTTGATACCTTTTTTCGCCACGGGGTTATCCGCCAGCCCGGGCTTCGACTGGGTGAACAGAACCACGGTCGGCGGCGTGTCGGGATCGGGATAGGCAAAGTCCCGGTCGCGAGGCGCACCCCGCGTGATCTGCAGGTAGACAAGACCGTCCTCGATCTCGTTCACCCGCACCAGCTCGCGGTGGATGTCCAGCAGATCATCCAGCACCGCCGGGTGCGGCATGTCCAGCTCGTCCAGCGACCGTTGTAGACGGCGATTGTGACCCTCGAAATCGATCAGCTTGCCGCCCAGCACGCTGGTCACCTCGTACACCCCGTCCCCCATCAGGAACGCCCGGTCGAAAATCGAGATTTTCGCTTCATTCTCGGGCAGGTAATCGCCATTCACATACACGGTCCGCATCGTCATCCCCATAGCTTTGCGGTGGGCGGATGCACCCCGGCCGCGTCGAAAATCAAAGGTTCGTCCCGGTCTTCGGCCAACAGAAGCGGGCCGTCAAGGTCGGTCACCGTCGCACCCTGCGCCACCAGCACCGCGGGCGCCATCGCAAGGCTCGACCCGATCATGCAGCCCACCATCACGTCATACCCTTCGGCCAGCGCCGCCTCGCGCAGCGCCAGCGCCTCGGTCAGCCCACCGGTCTTGTCCAGCTTGATGTTCACCATGTCGTATTTGCCCCTCAGCCTGGGCAGGCTAGCGCGGTCGTGACAGCTCTCATCCGCGCAGACCGGCACAGGCCGCTCCACGCCCAGCAACGCGTCGTCTTCCCCCGCCGGCAAAGGCTGTTCCACCAGCGCCACGCCCAACCGCACAAGGTGTGGGGCAAGGTCGGCATAGACTTCGGCACTCCAGCCCTCGTTGGCATCCACGATGATTTTCGCATCGGGCGCGCCGGCACGTACGGCCTCCAGCCGCGGCATGTCATCGGGCGTGCCCAGCTTGATCTTCAGAAGGGGCCGATGCGCGTTCTTCGCCGCCTGCTCCCGCATCTTTTCCGGGGCATCCAACGATAGCGTATAGGCCGTGATCTCAGGCCCCGGCGCGGGCAATCCGGCCAAGTCCCACACCCGCTTTCCGGCCTGTTTCGCCTGCAAATCCCACAGCGCGCAATCCACCGCGTTCCGCGCCGCACCAGCCGGTAACAGTCCGTAAAGCTTTTCGCGGGAAACTTCCTCGGGCAGGCTCTCGATCTGCGCCGTCACGCTGTCCAGCGTCTCATCATACCGCGCATAGGGCACGCATTCGCCCCAGCCGGTGATGCCGCCTTCGGTCACGCGCACGGTCAGGACCTTTGCCTCGGTGCGCGAGCCCCGGCTGATGGTGAACACCTGCGCCAGTTTGAACACATCGCGCGTCACGGTAATTTGCATCAATAACGGCCCCTTCTTCTGGCCATAAATATCCCCGCCGGAGGCATCCGGCAGACGCCACCAGCAAGAACGGTTGGATCAGAAAGCCTCCAGCGCGTCCACCAGCTTGGCCGATCCAAAGCGATACGGGTCCGTCGCGGGCAGCCCCATCTCGTCCTCGACCTTTGCGAGGTAAGCCTTCGCGTCGTCCTCGCTCATGTGCTGGGTGTTCACCGAAACACCGACGACGCGACAGTCCGCATTCGCAATCTGTGCCAGCGGCAACGCGGTGTCACGCAGCGTCTGAAGGCTGGGCAAGCTATAATCCGGCAGACCGCGCATGTGCGTGCGCGTCGGCTCGTGGCACAGAATCAGCGCATCGGGTTGGCCGCCATGGATCAGCGCCATGGTCACCCCGGAATAGGACACGTGAAACAGGCTGCCCTGCCCCTCGATCAGATCCCAGTGATCGTCGTCATTGTCCGGCGTCAGGTACTCGACCGACCCGGCCATGAAATCGGCGATCACAGCATCCAGTGGCACGCCGTCGCCCGTAATCAGGATACCCGTCTGTCCCGTGGCGCGAAACGCGGCCTTCATGCCGCGTTCATGCATGTCCCGCTCCATCGCCATCGCCGTGTACATCTTGCCGACCGAACAATCGGTGCCGACCGCAAGGCAACGCTTGCCGCTGCGTTTCTTGCCATCCGCGATCGGATAGCGCACCGACGGCACGCGCACGTCATGCAGCGTGCGGCCATGCTTCTGTGCCGCTGCCACAAGGTCCTCCTCGTGCTTCAGCAGGTTGTGCAGGCCCGACGCGATGTCATAGCCCATCGCAAGCGCCTCCAGCAGCACTTCCTTCCATTTGTCCGATATCACGCCACCGCGGTTCGCCACACCGATCACCAACGTCTTGGCGCCCGCTTCCCGCGCCTCGGCCAGCGACAAGTCCGTCAGGCCAAGGTCAGCCCCGCATCCCGGCAACCGGATCTGACCCGTCGCGTATTCCGGTCGCCAGTCCCGAATGCCAATAGCAACCTTGGCCGCCAGCATGTCAGGCGCATCGCCGAGAAAAAGCAGGTACGGGGTCTCGATCATCTCGCAGTCCTTTCCGGAATCAGGTTTGCACAATGGTGCGATGAATCCCGTTGTATTTGGTACCAATTTGGCCGCCGATGACCGTAGCGCGACAAGATTTCCTGTCATCTTGCGAATTTTTCAGCAGATTCTTGCGTCCCGGGGTCGGATGCATCTACCCGCCCCTCCAACTCATCCGACAAGGTCTCGGCCTGCAGCAGCCCGGGTTGCGGCACGCCGAGAACGCCCATCGCCTGGACGGAGCCGGTTTCTTCTGGCGGCTCGGACGAAACCCGCCGGGCAATGGCGATTCCGGCCACCACGACGCTTGTCGTGAAGATGAACAATTGCAGGCCCCGCCCATCCATCATGGAAATCAGGTTCGGCCCCAGCAACATGCCGCCGAACTGTCCCAGTTGCAGCAGGAACGCCATCGTTCCGCTTGCCGCCACGATCTGTCCAGGGCTCAGGTGGTCATTGGCATGCGCCGCCAGCACGGAATACACCGGGAAGGACACCGCCGCGATGACCGAAAAGCCCAGAACGATCCGCGACGGCGCCGTATCCACCGCCATCCAGAGCGCCGCAGCCGCGGTGATCAGGGCCAGCCCCATGACGACGAACCGCCGGTCCACGTTGTCCGCAATCCAGCCAACGGGATATTGCACCACCGCCGCCACGATCATCGCGACCACCAGCGCGCCCGACGCCTGCGCCTCGGAAAATCCGCTGCGCAGGGCATAAAGGGGCAAGGCGATGAACCACGAAACCACCCCCGCGCCCATGATCACGATCCCCAGCACGGCCATCGGCGACACGCGGTAGAGCCGGGCGACCGGCATCCGTTCCGGAGCGGTATAATCCGGGGCCCGATTATTGGACAAAAGCAGCGGCACGAACCCCACCGACAGCAGGATCGAGGCAAGCCCGAAGAGCATGTTTCCCGTCGGGTCCGGCAAGGCCACCATGGCTGTCCCAAGCGCCGGTCCCGCCGTCTGGATGATGAAATAGACCGACAGGATCTGCGCCCGCAGCCGGTTTTCGGCCTTGGCGTTCAGCCAGCTTTCGGTGATCACGTAGAGGCCCGGAAAACAGAACCCCGCCAACAGGCGCATAACGCTCCAGCTGACGGGATCGCTGGTCAGAAGGTGCGCAATCGCGGCCACCGACACCATCGAAGCCAGCGCCGAGAAGACGCGGATATGCCCCACTTTCTCGATCAATCGCGGGGTGACGACCGTTCCGGCCAGTGCCCCCAGCGGATAGCAGGCCTGCATCATCGCGATGGAAAAGTCCGAAAACCCGATCCCCGCGCCGCGAATCGTCAGCAACGTCACCAGCAGCCCGTTGGCCACCATCAGCATCGTCATGCCCAGGAACAGGGCCCAGTTTTCCAGCAAGGCGCGTCTCATGCGGCCATGCTAATCGGTGAGCGATGCCGCGACCGTGCGTTTGCGACGCGAGAAGGTCGTTGTCATCTGCTTGCCAATGTCCGCGCAATTTTATAGCTGGTCTGCGACGTGGTTTCGCAACAATCTGACCAAAGGATCACAATATGAGTTTCCGCCCGCAACCTCCCGCACCCGCGCGCCCCAACCGCTGCCAACTCTTCGGCCCGGCCTCCAACCCCAGCCTGTTCGAGAAGATGGCCGCGTCGAAGGCCGACGTCATCAACCTCGACCTCGAAGATGCCGTGGCGCCGTCGGACAAGGACCAGGCCCGCAAGAACGCCATCGAGGCCATCAACGACATCGACTGGGGCAAGAAGACCCTTAGCGTGCGCATCAACGGCCTTGATACCCAGTACTGGTACAAAGACGTCGTCGATCTGCTGGAGCAGACCAATGGCCGGCTGGACATGATCATGATCCCCAAGGCGGGATCGGGCGATGATATCTACGCCGTCGACGCGCTGGTCAGCTCGATCGAGATGGCCATGGGCCACAAGAAGCGTATCGCCTTCGAATGCATCATCGAAACCGCGATAGGCATATGCCATGTCGAGGATATCGCGCAAGGCAGCCCCCGGATGGAGGCGATGAGCCTCGGCGCCGCCGACTTCGCCGCCTACATGGGCATGCAGACCACCGGCATCGGCGGCACGCAGGAAAATTACTACATGCACCGCAAAGGCGAGAACTACTGGGTCGACCCGTGGCACTGGGCGACCGCCAAGATCGTCGCCTGCTGCCGCACCCATGGCCTTCTGCCGGTCGATGGCCCGTTCGGCGACTTCTCCGACCCCGAAGGCTTTCGCGCGCAGGCATTGCGTGTGCTGACGCAAGGTATGGTCGGGAAATGGGCGATCCACCCCAGCCAGGTCGAGGCGTGCAACGAGATCTTCACCCCGACCGAGGAAGCCGTCACCGAAGCGCGCGAGATCCTTGAGGCAATGGAAGAAGCCAAGAAGAAGGGTCTGGGCGCGACCACCTACAAGGGTCGCCTGATCGACATCGCCTCGATCAAGCAAGCCGAGGTCATCGTCAAATCGGCAGAAATGATCGAAGACTGACCTGCTATCGCGCTGGAAAGGACGGCCCCCGGCATTTCGGGGGCCGTTTTATTTTGAAGATCCCGCTTTCTGACGCATGCGTGATTACAGTTTTACAAATGTCACGGGACATCCCATTGCGACTGCGGCTAGGCTCCGCCACAGGACCAACCGCTTCAAGGACAGACGATGACGACTCCCCCGCTTCGTGCCGCCGACATTCTTGCTCAGCGACTTTACCAGGCGGGGTGTCGCCACGCGTTCGGTATGCCAGGGGGCGAAGTGCTGACCGTCGTTGACGCGCTCGAAAAGGCAGGCATCCGGTTCACGCTGGTCAAACACGAAAACGCCGGCGGGTTCATGGCCGAGGCGGTACATCACCGCGACGGCGCACCTGCGATCCTCGTCGCCACCGTCGGGCCCGGCGCCATGAACGGCGTCAACGTCGTCGCCAACGCCGAGCAGGACCGGGTTCCGATGATCGTGCTGACCGGATGCGTCGACGCGGACGAGGCGCTGACCTACACGCATCAGGTCCTTGACCACCGCGCCGTCTTTGCCCCGATCACCAAGGCGACATTTCAACTGACGGCCGCCGGGGCCGGCATCGTGGCCGACAAGGCCGTGTCGATCGCAACCGAGCCGCGATGCGGGCCGGTCTTGATCGACGTGCCGATCAGCGTCGCGGATGCGCCCGTTTCGGCCGATATACCGCGCCCCGTTCGACCCGCCGCATCGCCCGTTGCCCCCAGTGGCGCCGACGCCGCGCGTGCGCGCACGGCCCTGGCCGAGGCGGAGCGCCCTGTCGCCATTGTCGGCCTGGATGTACTCCAAGACAGCTCACATACTGTGTTGCGAGCCTTTCTGGAACAGTTCGGCATTCCTTTCGTCACCACCTACAAGGCCAAGGGAGTCCTGCCGGAAGACCACCCGCTCTGTCTCGGCGCTGCGGGCCTGTCGCCATTGGCCGACACGCACCTGCTTCCGCTGGTCGCCCGGGCGGACCTTGTCTTGTGCATCGGGTATGACCCGATCGAGATGCGCACCGGCTGGCGTAACGCCGTCGACCCGGCGCGGCAGACGGTTATCGACATCGCCGCTGTACCCAACACCCACTACATGCATCAGGCAACGCTGAACTTCGTCGGCCATACCGGAGAAACGCTCGAGATGCTGGCCCAGAATACGGCGGTCCGCGAGACTTGGGCGGACGGCGCGCCAGACAAGTCGCGGGCGGCCTTGGCCGACGCCTTTCCGCATGGCGATGACTGGGGCCCCGCCGCTGTCATCGCCGAAACCCGTGCAGTGATGCCCGATACCACGCTTGCCACTGCCGATAGCGGAGCGCATCGGATTCTCCTCAGCCAGATGTGGCGCTGCAGCGAGCCCCGCGGTCTGATCCAATCCTCGGGTCTTTGCACGATGGGGTGCGCCGTGCCGATGGCCATTGGCCTCAGGATCGCCGAGCCGGACAGGCCCATCATCAGCTTTTCCGGCGATGCGGGCTTTCTGATGGTCGCGGGGGAGCTCGCGACCGCGTCGGAGCTGGGGCTGACACCGATCTTCCTTGTCTTCGTCGATGCCAGCCTTGCGCTGATCGAGCTGAAACAGCGACAGCGACAGATGCAGAACCAGGGCGTCGACTTCGCTCGGCACGATTTCGCCGCCATGGGCCGCTCTTTCGGCGGCGCGGGTCACACTGTGCGTAACCGAGCCGAATTGCGCGCGGCTCTGCAGGAGGCGCAGTCCTGCAAGACGTTCACCGTGATCGCAGCCGAGATCGAACCGGGCGGGTATGACGGACGTATCTGACCCTGTTAGCTCATAATTTTGTAACATTCGCCCAAAAAACCGGCGAATTTACACCCATATCGGGGTATTTCCGCCGAGAGGTACGATTTTTAGGCGACTTTTCGCAATCGCACCCCAATCTCGATACACGAAGCTTCACCAATACGTTAGCGCGAACGATACCGTTGTGTGCCTGACTTATCTGTTTGTTAAGCAGGTTCAGCGGGGCGGTCCCGCGTCAATTACGGAAGAATTTATGAAGTCCGATGTTTTCGATCAGCCCGTCTGCCTGACAAAGGAAAACGCCGTTGAGGCTTGGAACAATACGATGCTGGGTTTTCTCGCCCATGCGGCTGTCACGCCCAAGCATCTTGGCAAGGTGCTGGAGATCGAGCCTGATTTTGCGCTCGGCCATGCGGTCAAGGGCATGTTCTACATCCTGCTTGGCCGCCATGAACTTCTCCAAACCGCGCACGAGGCTCGCGCAGCAGCGCTCGAAGCGCTGGAAACCGTCGGGGCGACGACGCGGGAGCGCAAATACGTCCACGCGCTTGGCGTTTGGCTAGATGGCCGGCCAAGTCATGCCATAGCACTTCTGGAAGAGGTCTTGACGGCTCAGCCGCAAGATGCGCTTGCGATGAAGCTCAGTCACGCCCTGCGCTTTCTTCTTGGAAATTCCAGCGGAATGCGTCGGTCCATTGAGCGGGTGCTTCCGGCCTATGGCCACGATCATGCCGCAAGAGGCTATCTTCTTGGATGCCATGCCTTCGCGCTCGAAGAGACCGGCGACTACGAGAAGGCGGAAATCGCGGGGCGTCAGGCGCTCTGGATGGCGCCGGATGACGCGTGGGGGCTTCATGCCGTGGCACATGTGCATGACATGACGGCGAATGCCGCGAAAGGTCTCGACTGGCTGACAGGCCGAGAAGCTGCCTGGGCGCACTGCAACAATTTCAGGTACCACGTTTGGTGGCACAAGGCGCTGATGCATCTCGACCTTGGCCAAGTGGACGCTGTTCTGAACCTCTATGACACCCAGATCCGAAGCGACCGGACAGATGACTACCGCGACATCTCGAACGCAACCTCTCTGCTGATGCGGCTGGAACTGGAAGGCGTGAATGTCGGCAACCGGTGGGAGGAGCTGTCCGAGCTTTGCGCCAACCGCACCGAGGATGGTTGCCTGATCTTCGCTGACCTGCACTACCTGATGGCATTGACCGGCGACAAGCGGCCCGGCGCGACGTCGCGATTGCTGCAAAGAATCGCACAGGATGCCAAGTCCAACTGCGAGATGGGCAACCGTATGAGCGACCCCGGCGTCGCCGCTGCACAGGGGCTGGAGGCGTTTGGCGATGCGCGATACGACGCTGCGTTTCTCAACCTAGCACAGGCACGAGACGGGATGCAGCGCGCCGGCGGCAGCCACGCGCAGCGCGACGTGTTCGAGCGCATGACGATCGATGCCGGAATTCGCGCCGGGTACTTGGATCAGGCCGAAGCAATACTAGATGATCGACAGTCCAAGCGTGCGGGGCGCGAAGACGGATATACCGCAGCCCGCCGTGCGCTGATCGCGTCGGGTCGTGGCGGGTATGAAACAACCTCATTGCCGGCCTAATAGATCACGATCGACTCCCGGTTTGTAACAAGAAAGACCAATGCCATGGCGACCATTTCGCCATCATCCGATTACCAAGAAACCGTCGAGGCTCCTGCCGTCAGCGCAACGCCCGTGGCTACACTGCGCGATCCCAGGCTGGATTTCTTCCGCGGCATCGCGATGTTCATCATCCTCCTGGCCCACACGCCCGGAAATCTCTGGACAAAGTGGCTTCCCGCGCGTTGGGGGTTTTCCGACGCGACCGAGATGTTCGTCTTCTGCTCCGGCATGGCGTCGGCCATCGCCTTCGGCAAACTGTTCCAGAGCAAGGGCCTCGCCATGGGCACTGCCAGAATCGCCTTTCGGGTCTGGCAGGTCTACTGGGCGCATATCGGCCTCTTTTTCGTCGTGCTGGCCTGCATGCTTGCCCTGCCCTACCTGGGCTTCACCTTGCGGGACTACGTCAGCCAGCTGAACCTGCCGCCGTTTCTCAATAATATCGAAGGCAACATGATCGGCCTCATGACGCTGACCTATGTGCCCAACTATTTCGATATCCTGCCCATGTACCTGGTGATCCTCGCGATGATCCCGTTCATGATGGCCCTGTCGCGGCTTCATCCCCTCGCAGTACTGGGCGCCAGCGTCCTCATCTGGTGCACAGCCAATGTCGAGATGCTCGAACTTGTCAGCGATACCGACGTCACGCCGCTGCAACTGCCCGCGCAACTCTGGTTCCCCGAAGGCAAGGATGAACGCCCCTGGTTCTTTAACCCGTTCGGCTGGCAGCTGTGTTTCTTCACCGGTTTCGCGCTGATGATCGGCTGGTTGCCCCGCCCACCGGTCAACCGCCTGTTGATCGGTGCCGCCACGGCTTACGTGCTCTTTTCCTTCGTCTTTTCCTCTGTCGGCATGCGTGCCTATGACTGGCAACCGGCTTGGTGGGACAGCATCCGCAGTTGGCAGTGGGAGACATATCGCGACTTTGGCGCGCTGCGCAGCAAAACGGAATTCGGGCTGTTTCGCTATCTTCACCTGCTGGCGCTTGGCTATCTCGGCTGGGTCGCCGTGGGCGAAGGGGGCAAACACCTCCGGGTCGGACAGGTTTGGTCCTGGGTGGTAAACAACATCATCATGAAGGTCGGTCAGCAATCGCTCGCTGTCTTCGTGTTCTCGATGTTGCTCGCGCGGCTGCTGGGTGTCTGGCTTGACGAAACGTCGACGCTGGATGGTGACGACCTCGTCCGCAACCCATGGACCAACGCGTTCATCAATCTGGTCGGTTTCGGTCTGCTCGTTGCCTGCGCCTACACAGCAGCCTGGTTCAAGTCGACTCCTTGGAAACCGCGCAAACCGACAAGGTCACCAATATGAACCGTGCTTTCTCGCTTTCGCGCCGCCAACTTCTGGGTGGGGTCGCGGCTTCGGCACTTTGGCCCATTGCGACGCGGCACGCAGCCGCCACCGACGGGCCCGTGCCTTTCAGCCGTGAGATGGTGATCGAGTTGGCGCGGCAAAGGTCGCAGCAGGACTACACGCCACGCGACACCGTACCCGAAGATTGGCGAGCGCTGACCTACGACCAGTATCGCGACATTCGTTTTCCTCGGGACCATGCGCTCTGGGCCGACACGGACCGCTCCTATAATATCGATTTCTTCGCGCCGGGCCTCTATTTTCCGCGCGCCGTCAAGGTCTTTTCGGTCGAAGACGGCATGGCTCACCCAGTGACGTTCGACCTTGCGATGTTCGACAAGGGCGACCTCGTGCCGGACCTGACCAAAACAGCTGAAAGCCTAGGGTTTTCCGGGATCCGCCTACGCACCGACCTTGGTCACCCGGAATATAAAACCGAGTTCTGCGTATTTCAGGGCGCCAGTTACTTCCGTGCCATCGGCATAGGGCAGACCTACGGGTTGTCCGGGCGGGGTCTGGCGCTGAACACCGCCGGTCCCGAGGGCGAGGAGTTTCCCGAGTTCATCCAGTTCTGGCTGGAAGCGCCCGGGTCAGATCAGGAAAACATGGTCGTGCATGCCCTCATGGACAGTCCCAGCGTGTCCGGGGCCTATCGTTTCGACATAACGCCCGGCGCAGCCAGCGTGATGGAGGTCGAGGCAACGCTTTTTCCGCGTGTCGAATTGAACAATGTCGGCGTTGGGCCGTTAACATCCATGTTTCTCTACGATCAGACCAATCGCAGCCGCTTTGACGATTTCCGCCCCGCGGTGCATGACACCGACGGGTTGCAGATGATGAACGGCAATGGCGAGATGATCTGGCGGCCACTGGCCAACCCGAAACAGCTTCAGGTGTCCAGCTTCGTCGATACCAACCCGCGTGGGTTCGGGTTGATGCAGCGCGCCCGCAAACTGTCTGATTTTTCCGATCTGGAGGCGCTTTACCACAACCGGCCCGGCCTTTGGGTCGAACCGAAAGGCGACTGGGGTCGGGGAACGGTGACGCTGGTGGAAATTCCGACACAGGAAGAGATCTACGATAACATCGTCGCCTATTGGCGACCGGCCGATCCCATGCCAGCGGGCCAGCAGGTGGATCTGTCCTATCGGCTGACATGGGCGGCGGAGGCACCCGTGCAAGGCGACATGCCCCGCGTGCTGAACACCGCCATGGGAAAACGCGCCTTTGGCGAAGGCCGGGTCGTCGTGATCGATTTCGAAGATAACCCGCTCTTCGATGACGGGCCGGACGAGATCGACATGCATATCCATTCGCCGCAAGTCGAGGTCAGCGACGGCGTCCTGCAGCGCAACCCGGCCACGGGCGGGCTGAGACTGGCGTTCAATTTCGACCCCGGCGAACGCGGGCATGTCGAACTCCGCGCACAATTGCGCAAGGACGGACAGAACGCATCCGAGGTGTGGCTTTACAGGTGGACAGCATGAGTATGAACGACCTTCGCGTAATGCCGCCACTGGCCCCGCTCGACATGCCCGAGCAGGATCTCGACGTTTGTTACGCAGATCCCAAGGCGCCCCCTGCCCGACCGGAAGAACGCGTCACGCTTTGGCGTTGCGTGGTCTTCATCCCGGCGATTCTGGCAACCATCGGCTTCATCTGGTTCATGTGGGACTGGTTCGGTGCCGATGGCATCACCTGGGTCGAGGGCACTCTGCTGGGCCTGATGTCGTTCAACGTGTTCTGGCTCTGCCTGACGGTCACCACGGTCTTGCTGGGGATCGGCTCTCTGACACAGGCGCTGAAGCGGCCCGGTCATCCACGACCTCTGAAGGTGGCGCTGTTGATGCCGATCTACAACGAGGTGCCGTGGTACGTGCTTGGCAACGCCCGTTCCATGCTGGAAGAACTGAGGGCGCGCGGCGGTCCGCATGAATACGCCATGTTCATCCTTAGTGATACGAGGGACGACGCTATCGCCCGTGCGGAACAGGATTCCATCCGCTCGCTTCAGGCCACGCTGTCTCCGGGGCTCCGCATCTACTATCGCAGACGCGCCGAGAATACCGACCGCAAAGTCGGCAACATCACGGACTGGGTGCAGAACTGGGGCGCCGACTGGCCCGCCATGCTGGTGCTGGATGCTGACAGCCTGATGTCCGGCCGCGCGATAGGCCGCCTGACCGATGCGCTGGCACAGGATCCGGGCGCGGGCCTCATTCAAAGCTGTCCGCAACTGATCGGTGCCAACACCGTTTTTTCCCGGATGCAGCAGTTCGCCAACGGCGTCTATGGCACCGCCCTCGCCGAGGGGCTGGCCCGCTGGACCGGGCAGGAAGGCAATTACTGGGGTCACAACGCGATCATCCGCACCGAGGCCTTTGCGGCCAGCGCCGGCCTGCCGCACCTGCGTTCGCTGACGGGCCGCGATCAGTTGATCATGAGCCACGATTTTGTCGAGGCCGGTCTGTTGCGCCGGGCCGGGTGGGGCGTGCGGGTCCTTCCGCGCATCCGCGGCTCTTACGAGGAAACGCCGCCGACGCTGATCGACCACATTCAACGAGACCGCCGCTGGTGCCAGGGCAACTTGCAGCACCTGCGCCTTCTCTCGACGCGCGGCCTGCGGACCGCATCGCGCTTTCACATGTTCCACGGCGCGATGAGCTATCTCGCGTCGCCGATCTGGTTCGCGCTCCTGGTGATGTGGGCGCTGATGGGCCAAGGCGGCGAAAAGTCCGTGCTGACCTACTTCCGTCCCGACAACCCGCTGATGCCGGTCTGGCCCGAGATGACCGAGGCGAAACACGTCCTGATCATTGCCCTTATGTATTCGCTGCTCTTGCTGCCGAAACTACTGGGCATCCTGGTGGTCCCGCTGACACGGTCGCGCTTTGCCGAATACGGTGGGCCATGGCGTTTCGCGTTGTCATTCCTGTCCGAACTCGCGCTATCCGTCGCCTATGCGCCTATCCTGATGGTGCAGCAGATGATCGCGGTCTTCCGCACCGTGTTCGGCCTGCAAAGCGGCTGGAGCCCGCAACAACGCGATGGTGGCCGCTACGGCTTGGGCACCTTGCTGATCTGCCATGCGCTGGAAACGGCAAGCGGTGTCCTGCTGGTCGCCGGCATGGCGGCGGGGCTGGTGTCGCTTTGGCTGCTTCCGATCGCGGTCAGTCTTGTTCTGGCGGTTCCCCTGTCGGCCCTCAGCGGCGTGTCGCTGAAGGGCCTGGTGTCCAAGTGGATGGGAACAAAGGAACTATGGCGCGAACCCCCGATCACCCAGGCCGCGCGTCATTACCGCGCCGAACTGAAGCAGGCTCTGGAAGGCAAGCCACCCTCGCGGCAGGCTGCGGAATAACCGAGGCTCAGCTGTCGTAGGCTGTTACCGGCAAACCCGTTTCGATCCAGCCCGGCCCGACGGACGAACCCAACATGCCTTCGGGTACGTTGATGACCCGGGTATATCCTTCCTCGGTCGGGGCAATGCTCAGCCGTGCGGAACGGACGCCACGCGCGCAGATCAAGGCGATCGGCACATCCTTGCGTGCGCCCGTCAATGCATCCAGATGGGCAATGAACCCGGCATCCCGCATGTCGATCGGATGGGCACCCTGGCCAATACCGGTGCGCGTCCATTCGTCGGGCCGGCGAATATCAACAAGGATGATCTCGCCGGCCTTCGCCGCATCAAAAGCGTCACGGACCGAGAGCGCAGCCCCGTCTAATTGCCGCCTCGGCCAGACCGCCCAGCCGAGAGCCGCCGCCGTGCCAACCCCCAAGACTGCCCCTAGCAGGGCGCGGCGAGAGAGGCGCGAGGCGGGTTGTCCTGTCATCTTTTTCGTCCTGAAGGATCCGCACTAAACATATCTCGCCCCTGTGCACCTGTCATGGTCCGCCGCTTCGTCGCACAACACGTTCGCGTGCACGGGCAAGCCAGCCAAGCGATGTCTCGGTGTCACCTTGGGGCCTGTACTCTGCGCCCAGTGGGCGGTTCCAGCCAAGCGCGTCGATTTCGTGGAACACCATGTCATAGTCGAGATCGCCGTGATCCGGCCCACCCCGGTCAGGCACGGCAGCGAACTGAATATGCCCGATATCAGGCAGGACCGCGCGCAGGCGCGCGATCACATCGCCCTCGACCCGCGCCACGTGGTAGCAATCGAACATGAGCTTCAGGTTCGGCGCGTTCACGTCCGCAATCACCTGCTGCGCATGGTCGGTGGATTGCAGAAAATAGCCGGGAGCGTCGAACGGGTTGATCGGCTCGATCAGGATGGTCCTGTCGGATGCGATGTCACACGCATAGGCAAGGTTGTCCCTGAAAACCGATCCGGCCTTTGCCCCCTCCGCCCGGCCTGCCATGACATGGATCGCCTCGGCGTCTGCAGCGCGAGCGTAGTCTACAGCTGCATCGATGGCGGCGCGCGCGTCCGCCGCGCGTCCCGGCAGGGCGGTCAGGCCGAAATCCCCGGCGGATACGTTGCCCTGAGCGGTGTTTAGGCCAAGAAGGGGCAGTCCCGTCTCGTTCAACGCGTCACGCAGAGCCTCGGGCGGCGTGTCGTAGGGCCAATGACATTCCACCGCATCGAAACCGGCCCGCGCGGCCGCACGTACGGCCTGCGGCAAATCCAGCCGCGACCAAAGGAAACCCAGATTGGCGGAAAACCTCGGCATGAGACCTGCTTGACCCGCTTTTGCACAGAGGACGACCCTGCTAAATCACAACCATAGACGACGCATTGACCCAAGGGAAAACACCATGAAGGCCGTGTTGTTCGACCAGTTCGGCGTCACGCCGAAGATCGCAAATGTTCCGGACCCGACACCGGATGGCAAGGGCGTTGTCATCGAGGTCGGCGCGACGGGCGTGTGCCGCAGCGATTGGCACGGCTGGATGGGCCACGATCCAGACATCACGCTTCCCCATGTTCCCGGTCACGAACTGGCGGGTCGGGTTGCGGCGGTCGGGCGCGAGGTGCGGCGGTGGAAAGTGGGAGACCGTGTGACGGTGCCGTTCGTCGGCGGCTGCGGCACCTGCCCGGAATGTCACGCGGGCCATCAGCAGGTCTGCCACAACCAGTTTCAACCCGGGTTCACGCACTGGGGGTCCTTCGCGCAGTATGTCGCTATCGGGCAAGCCGACCTGAACCTGGTGGCCCTTCCCGACACGATGTCTTTCGAAACCGCGGCAAGCCTTGGCTGCCGGTTCGCAACCGCCTTCCGCGCGGTGGTCGACCAGGGACGTGTCCGGGCGGGCGAGTGGGTCGCCGTGCATGGCTGCGGAGGTGTGGGACTTTCGGCTCTTATGATCGCGCGGGCAATCGGGGCGCAAACGGTCGCCATCGACATATCAGAAAACAAGCTGACCCTCGCCCGAAGCTGCGGCGCGACGCATACGATTGACGCCACCGCGGCTGGCGACGTGGTCCAAGCAGTGCGCGACATCACCGACGGTGGCGCGCATGTGTCGCTCGATGCGCTTGGTCACCCGACGACATTCTTCAACTCGGTCTCGAACTTGCGCAAGCATGGGCGTCACGTGCAGATTGGCCTGCTTTTGGCGGAACAGGCCACGCCGGCCGCCCCGATGGCGAAGGTAATCGGCGACGAGCTTGAAATCCTCGGCAGCCACGGGATGCAAGCGCATCGCTACGATGCCATGCTGGCGATGATCCAATCCGGCTTGCTGTCTCCCGATAAACTTATAGGCGACCGCATTTCGCTCGAGGCGTCCATCGACGCCTTGACGGGAATGGACAACTTCGCCGGCATTGGTGCGACCGTCATTACCGAATTCTAAAGGAATTCTGGTCGGAGTGAGAGGATTCGAACCTCCGGCCCCTGCCTCCCGAAGACAGTTCGGAAATCTTGGGAACAGAAAAACAAGACATTTTAATTGCTCATAACTTCGTATTACCCCAGAAATCCGTCAGATATCTGGGACGGTACCAGAAACATCGGACCTGCATGCTTAGCATCTTTGAGCCGCTATTCCACGTCAGCATTTTTTGCATGCCTCACGCAATCTCGCTCTGAAAACCCAAAATCAGTACAGGTTCAGCCCAAATCTTGACACAAGATCCATTAAAAAGAAACGAACCGTTTCGCGGTTTAAATTTCAGCTTGTGAGGGGCTAATGAAGAACGAAACAATCTCTGTTGCATTTGTCCTGCCATGTCTCAACGAGGTTGCGACGCTGGAGAAGTGCATTCTCAGAGCGCAGGTCGCTCTGGCAGAAATTCGTGAGAAGTTTGGCCTTTCCGGCGAAGTGATCGTTGCTGACAACGGCAGCACCGATGGCAGCCAGGACATTGCCCGACGCGCGGGCGCAAGGGTCGTGGATGTGCCGGAACGCGGCTACGGCGCGGCGCTGCTCGCCGGGTTCGGCGCGGCGAAATCGCAATATCTCGTCATGGGCGATAGCGATTGCTCCTATGACTTCGTCGAGGCCGTCCCGATGATCGAAGAGCTTTTGAACGGTGCCGACTTGTGCATGGGCAACCGGTTTCGCGGCGGCATCAAACCCGGCGCAATGCCGTGGAAAAACCGCTACATCGGAAATCCGGCCCTTTCGGGTCTCCTGAGGTTTCTCTTCAAGACCGACATTGGCGACGCCCATTGCGGCCTGCGCGCCCTGACTGCACCCGCTTTCGAAGGCCTTAACCTGTCGTCATCCGGAATGGAGTTCGCCTCCGAAATGCTCCTGAAATCCGTCTTGCTGGATTACCGGATCGCGGAAGTGCCGGTCACCCTGTCGCCAGATCAGCGCGGCCGCGATCCGCATCTGAATCCTTGGCGCGACGGGATGCGGCACCTCATCTACATGCTTTTGCTCAGCCCAAGCTGGCTCTTCATGGTGCCTGGCCTCGCGCTTGGAGTGCTCGGGCTTGTATTGATGACCGCCCTGCTGTCCGTCGAGGGCGATGACTTGGTGCAAATCGGCTTCTTCTTCTTTGGTAGCCACTGGGCCGTCATGGCCAGCGCCGCAATGGTCATCTCCGTGCAAACGATCATCATGGGGTTGTTCGCCCAGCTCTACAATTACAAGGCACTGATCCGGCGGCCCAGCAAACGGGCCATAGCCTTTCTCACTGCGTCACGGCTCGAATACTGGCTTCTGGCCGGCTTGTTGCTGATCGCGGGCGGCCTTGCGTGGATCAGCACCATCACGCTCGGCTGGATTGCATCCGACTATGCTGGCCTCAGCGCGATGCGGTCGATGATCGCAGCAGGAACGATGTGCGTGATCGGTGCGCAGGTATTCTTTGCCGGTTTCCTGATGTCGGTGGTCTCCGGCAACCGCTCGCAGCATCTGTATGCAGCAAGTGTCTGACCAAAGCTGGCAGATGCGATGATGAAGCAGGCAAATATCATCGACGGAGCCGAACCAAGACAAAGCCAGCTGTGGATCGCGCTGGCCGTCACGGTCGGCGCGGTACTGGGGATCGTGGCCCTCTTCTTTGCCAGCGAAGCGTCCTTCCCCAGTCTTGCGGCCCTGTGCGCCCGCGTCCCCCTTTGGACCTATGGCATCGTTGCCCTTGGCCAGGCGACCATCGTATTGCTGGCGGCTGTCCGCTGGCGCGTGTTGCTGAAAGCCGTTTCGCCCCGGGGCGAAACCTTGGCCCTCCGCCATGCAACCGCGGCGACGACATCGGCCGCCATTGCAGGACAGTTTTTGCCGATCCAGCTTTGCACCCCGGTAATTCGCGCATGGTTCGCGGCGCGTTTCGATATCCCTGTCCTGAGATCCCTGGGCACGTCGGCATTGGAGCAAACGTTTCAGCTTCTCGTGCTGGTCAGCGCAGCAGGCCTGAGCGTGTTGTTACTGCTGCCAACACCCGGCTGGGTGTTCGATGCGAGTGCCGCGATCCTGTTCATGACCGCCCTGGTCTTCTTCGTCCGATTATCAATTCAGCTGGCGTCGAAACTGCTTACACATATCGCTGATCATGGGGCGCCACTTTTGACGCGTTCCGCCGATCGTCTGCGCCTGGGCGTCGAAAGGGCCGCGCAGTTGCCCGACCACATCCTGACATCGGTCACCGCACTGAGTCTTCTTGGGTATGCTGTCCTTGCCGCGCTGAATGTCCTGCTGCTCAGCACCATCGCGGGCGTGGACATCCTGCCACTTCTGATCGCTTATCCGTTGGTTCTGTTCCTTATGTCGCTGCCCGTGTTCCCCGGCGGGCTTGGCGTGGTCGAAGCGACATGGGCGGGCGTCCTCGCGCGCGAAGGCCTGCCCTTCGATCAGGCGGTCGAAGCCGCTCTGGCGTTGCGGGTGGTCTCGACCCTGGGCTTCTTCCTAATCGCGCCGCTGCTCCTCGCCGACCTCCAGCCACGCAGGCGGAGCGCGCCATGACCCGGCCCTGGCTTTCCGTGATCATGCCGATCTTCAACGGCCATGCGACTCTGGACACAGCGCTGTCATCGCTTGCAGGGCAATGCGATGGGCTCGAGATCATCGCCGTCGATCAAGCGTCAACCGATGGCAGTCGCGATCTGCTACAGGCGGCGCAAATCCGTCTTCCGATCCGGATCATCGACAATCCCGACGGCAGCTCGTGGACCGAGAACACCAACATCGGCCTGCATGAGGCCCGCGCACCGCTTATCACCATGCTGCATCAGGACGATGTCTGGTCGCCTGGGCGCGCCGCGCTTCTCAAAGACATGGCCGGCCGGCATGAAGAGGTCGACATTTGGGCGCATGGCGCTGACCTCATTGACGAACACGGGGCAACCGTCGGTCAGATGTGCCCACCATTCGGGACGGCGCGCCGTGTTCTGACGTCCGAAGAGGCGATGTCGCACCTGATCGTGCAAAACACCCTGGCGCTGCCCGCTGTCATGTTCCGGCGCGATGCCGCGCTACACAAGGGCGGTCTTGATGAGGCACTTTGGTACACTGCGGATTGGGATCTTTGGCTGAGCCTTGCGCAAAACGGTTTGGCCTGGGATCCCGGACACGCCTCGGCGTTCAGGATTCACGCGAACTCCCTGACCATGACCGGTTCGCGGAACTTGCAGTCCTTCAAACGCCAGTTGGAGATACCGCTCGACCGGCATCTCGTGCATCTGCCGGACCGGCTCAGGCGGCGCGCCCGCAGACGCGCGGAGGCAGCCAACGCGCTCAACGTCTGTTTGGCGGGCCTTCATCACCGCAGTCTTCGCGGTGTTGGTTCAGCCCTTCGAAAGGCCTTCATGCTTGGCCCTAACGAATGGAGCGATTTTCTCATGACAACACAGATCGTGAACAGGTTGGCGCCCCGGATGAAGCTGGCAAAGAAAAAAGGAACATGACATGGGATCTATCGGAGCAAGCGTAAGACGTGCCTTTGGTCCCTATGAGAGGCAGGTTTCGGAACTCTACCGCCGTGTTTTCATCGACCTGGAGAATCTGGCGGACTGTATCCAGGACTGGGCAGATCCGACCGCCATCTGTGAAATCGGCTGTGGCGAGGGCGCATTGGCCGAACGCCTTTGCCGGGACTTTCCTGATGCGTCCTACCTAGGCATCGACATCGCCCCGCAACTTGGACGCATGTATGACGGGGATCGTGCCGAATTCCGCCAGATCGACGCACAGGACCTGGCCGAAGAACGCAGCGGACAGTTCGATCTGGTTGTCCTCAACGATGTCATGCACCATGTGCCGGTCGGTATCCGCGCGGACATCCTGCAAGCCGCGAAAAAGCTTTTGGTGCCCGGCGGTGTTCTGGTGTTCAAGGACTGGCTCAGACGCAGCACGCCCATTCACGCGGCCTGCTATGTGGCCGACGTCTATATCGGTGGCGACAAGAACGTCGCCTACATGGCCATGGAAGAGCAACGGGAGCTGATCGCTTCGGTGTTCGGGCCCGCAGCGGTCGCGGCGGAGCAATCGATCAGACCCTGGTCTCAGAACCACGCCTTCAAGGTTGTCAGATAGGCCATTGGAGATGACGGCAATCACGTGCATCCAACCTCCGGGGCTCAGTCACGAACAAAGGCTTACGTTTGCGATAAGGCTGTTCATCCTGGTGAAAATCGCCGCCTTGTTTGTGCTGGCGATCAACACGCGCTTTGTGATGGATGAGTTTTGGCACTTCACCCAGCCTGTATATCTGTTCGACGGCACCTTCGACACGATATGGCCCAAGAAAGCGGTTGGCTACGCGGTCTTCTACGAACTGTCCCACCTGATCGGCTCGGATGCGACATCTATGTTGATCACGGGCCGGTTGACCACAGCCTGCCTTTCGCTGGCGTTGATCGTGTGCATCTACAAATGCGCCCGCGCCTTGGGCCACGAGCGTATCACAGCGATCCTGGCAGTGGCGCTCCTGCTCAGTTTCAGCAGCTATATCGAGCGCGGATTCCGACTTCGGTCCGAGCCGCTCGCCACGCTGTTTGCGGCTTTGGCCGTGCTGGTCGTCATCCGATATGAAACCGACCGTGCCAAGACCCTTCTGATCGCGGGGTTGCTCAGCGGGTTGGCCTTCGTGACGACGCAGAAATCGGTCTATTTCAACTTTGCCCTGGGGGCCGCTTTGGTGGTCGATGCCCTCTGCATGCGCTCTGCCTCGCGCGCGTTCTTTCGCGGAGGGCTGCTCATTCTCGGCTGGGCCGGTGCCATATTCTTCTACGGCGCCCTGCTCGGCGGCACCGCGATGCCGCAGGTCCTGAAGATGCTTTTCCTCGGGCCGGTCGAACTCGCCCTCCATGGTGGCAGCTACTATGAAGGGCTGGATGCCTTTGTCTGGCAGACGCTTTTGCGCAACGCTGTGCCGTACGCGCTGGTGTGCCTTGGCCTTGTCCTGTCAGCTGCGCGTATTCTCAAATGCGACAGTGCCGCGCGGATATTTCTTGTCCACGCGGTCCTGCTGACCGGGCTTGTCTTCTTTCACAACCAGACATGGCCCTACATGTTCTCAATGGCGCTGCCATTCCTGGCGGTCTTTGGCGCTGTTGCCCTGACAGTCCTGCTGCGGCAGGGGGCAAGCCGGTCCGCAATGGCGCTGGTCATCCTGTCGGTGATCGCCGTACAGAGCATCGTTCGCAATGTGCAGTACCTGGGCCACGACAATCTCGCTCAACTCGCACTCGTGCAACAGGCTGAAGCGCAGCTTGCGCAGGACGAGACATATTTCGACGGCATCGGCATGATCCCGAGCCGCCGTATGGAGCCCCGCCTGTGGCTCGATGCCCAGGCCGTTCGTGAAACGAACGAAGAAGGGCGGAATTCCACGCTCTACGGCGCATTACTCCGTGCCGAGCCTCACCTTGTGATTGCGACGTATCGCACAGACGGGTTGAGCTCCGTATTCGGTGATGCTCTGAATACGACATACGGCTTCCTAACTTCACATATTTTGCTGCGGCTCGAAGCTAATCGGATCCTGACACCTCCAAAGGCCGAGCGGGCTCCGCTCTTCAACGGTATATATACCGATTGATATCTGCTGCGTACGGATGCGTGTTTCATGTTTAGACATGCTCATCTTGCGTTTTTCGAGTTCGTCAGTACATTCTGGAATATCTGCCTCGTGCGGATTAGATCTTGTGAATGTTGGCTTTTCAGCGCCTATATTGCTCACGATCAGCACATAAAAATTTCCGCGTAACGGTTTTTGCTTACTGATCTGATCCCCGCAAACTGGACCGTCTGAAGCTGGAGTTTTCCGCTATGATTCCCTGGCTGGGAGAGGAGCGGAATCGCATGAAGGCATCGAAGTTTTCGGTCGCGCAGAAAGCATTCATCATCAAGTACGGCGAGGAAGGCACGCTGGCGTCTGAGATCTGCCGCAAGACAGGCATCAGCCAGGCGACCGATTTCAACTGGAAGAAGAAGTATTCCAACATTCAAGCGTTTTGTTCTGTATGATCGACGCCGCCGACACGTTCTCTCGCAGGCAACCAGCGTAACTTGGCTACCAGTCTGAATTTCCAACCTTCCAGCCAATTCCCCTTCAGCGGCATGAACCAACTGCTAATTGACCTGCTTGGATACCTTGGAAGGATGTTCTTCAAGCCGTCGGGGTACCCGCGACGAGGTAGCCCAGCTCATTCGTGCGGCACGCAAATCACCAAGGACGCGATACCTCGCGAAGTTCATTCTAACGGCCCTGTACACTGGATCCCGAAAATCTATGATCCTCGGCCTCGGTTTCATTCTTCACTTTTATGGTGGCTATGTGGGTTTCCGAACCGCAAAGCTTCACCGCAAGGGGAATGCCCAAAAGCAGACCAAGAAGAATGCGCCGACCATTCCGATTCCGGATCGGCTGCTCCGCCATTTCTAGTGGTGGCAAAAGAATGGTGCGAAATGGGTTGTCGAGATCGAAGGACATCGCGTTGCAGGCATAAAGAACGATTGGGAAACCATGGGACGCCGGAGGTCACGCCTCACACATTGCGACACACCGCGATCACCTGGGCCATGCAGGGCGGTGCGAATGCCTGGCACGTATCAGGCTTCTTCGGCGTAACGATGGACACGCTCGAGAAGTATTACGCGCACCACCATCCGGACTACGTTAAGACAGCTGTCAACGTGGCCAACAACATGGGCAAATCATGCGTCTCCTACGGGCAGGTCAACGCTGCGCGTCACGCCAGCCTGCCTCCTATCGAGAAGCGGCAGACGCCACCATAAGACCAGGTCAGTGTCGCATTTCTGGGACGCGTCCCAGATAAAAACATATCCTAAAAAACTTAAGGGCCCCTCGAGGCCCTTATTTTATTGGTCGGAGTGAGAGGATTCGAACCTCCGGCCCCTGCCTCCCGAAGACAGTGCTCTACCAGGCTGAGCTACACTCCGACCGTGAGACAGCCGATTACAGAAGCCGCATTTCCTTTGCAAGGGCGGAATCGCGTGGTGGGCTCTCATCGGCTTGCCGGAGCCGTTTGCAAGAGCGCTCACAACCTTCCGCCTTTATGGGCCTATCGCCTTAGAACACCATAAGGCAGGAAACATGCCGCGAAGCATTCAGCAGGTCGATTACGTGCCGTTCTTGCTTTTGCGTCGCCGCGTAGACCCTGTAATGCGACAAGCACGCCCGCCAAAGAAGCAGGATATCCGGCTCCAATTCCGGGCGATACTCCCGCGTATCGATCAAAGACCGTCGGACAGCGCGGCGACGATTGCATCGCCCATTTCGCTGGTCGTCACCGGCTGTACGCCTTCCTCACCCAGAAGGTCCGCCGTGCGCAGGCCATCGGCCAGAACTTTCTCGACCGCGGCTTCAAGGCGTGTAGCCTCGTCGCCTTGATCGAAGCTGTACCGCAGCGCCATCGCAAAGCTGAGGATACAGGCAATCGGGTTCGCCTTGCCCTGCCCCGCGATATCGGGCGCCGAACCGTGCACGGGCTCGTAAAGCGCCTTGGGCCGACCATTGGCCATCGGCGCCCCGAGGCTGGCCGAAGGCAGCATCCCAAGGCTGCCCGTCAGCATCGCGGCGGCATCCGACAGCATGTCGCCAAAGAGATTGTCGGTGACGATCACATCGAACTGCTTGGGCCAGCGGCAAAGCTGCATCGCGCCCGCATCGGCGTACATATGGCTCAGCTCGACATCCGGATAATCCTCGTCATGCACCTTCTGGACCACTTCGCGCCACAGGATGCCCGACTCCATGACGTTGGCCTTCTCCATCGAACAGACCTTGTTCGACCGCCGCCGCGCAAGTTCGAAGGCCGACCGCGCGACGCGGTCGATCTCGGATTCGGTGTAGCGTTGGGTGTTGATACCGACCCGCTCGTTGCCTTCCTGAATGATGCCGCGCGGCTCACCAAAATAGATGCCGCTTGTCAGCTCGCGCACGATGACAATGTCGAGCCCTGCAACGACATCTTTCTTCAGGCTGGAAAAATCCGCCAAGGCGTCAAAGCACTGTGCCGGGCGCAGGTTGGAATAAAGATCCATCTCCTTGCGCAGCCGCAACAGGCCGCGCTCCGGCTTGACCGAGAAATCCAAGTTGTCGTATTTCGGTCCGCCGACCGCGCCCAAAAGCACCGCATCAACAGATTGCGCCTTTTCCATCGTGTCGTCATGCAGCGGCGTGCCGTGCTTGTCATAGGCCGCGCCGCCGACAAGATCCTCGCTTACGTCAAACGCCATGCCGCGGTTGGATCCGAACCAGTCGATCACCTTACGGACTTCGACCATGACCTCGGGGCCGATCCCGTCGCCGGGCAGAATAAGAAGCGAGGGGGTACTCATGCGCGATCCTTTCGAAACTCTCTTTTCCATCGCCTAGCCTGAGCCGCGGGAAGGGTCAAGAAAGGTAAGGCTTCAATCCCGTTGCAAGAGCCTGCCAAACCACGGCAATCCTTGGTGTGTGTCGCAGCGCCTGATGGGTGGCGAGCCAGACTGGAAGGCTTGGCAGATCGATATCGAAATCGAGATCCTCGACATCATCGTGAAGCTTGCCCAGCGCCTTCATGCCAAATCCGATACCGCATCCCGCGCGGACCAGTTCCCAACCCACCGTGTGGCTGTCGCATCGAAAGGCAAACATCTCGCGCGAGGCGGGCATGTCACGTTCCTGCATGCCGCGAATGATCTCCTCGTTCCGGTCATAGCCGATCAGAGGATGGTCATAGAGGTCCTTGAAGGTGCGCGGTCGTCCTGCGCTGTGCAGGTAGGCGCGGGAAGCAAACAGGCCAAGCGGGAAATCCCCAAGGTGGCGCGCCACCAGCTCGAGCTGTTCCGGGCGATACATGCGCACCGCGATATCGGCCTCGCGGAACAAAAGGTTTTCGGTGCTGTCCGAAGGCATGAGGTCAATGCTGATTCCGGGATGCTCGGCCCTCAGCCGCGCCAGGATCGGCGGCAGAATATAGACCGACACCGTCTCGCTTGCGGTAATTCGCACCGCGCCGGCGGCCTGTGTCTGTTGCCCGGCAGCGGTAAGCTCGATCTCGACCATGGCGCGATGCATTGCGCGTGCGGGTTCCAGCAAGGATTGGCCGCTTTCGGTCAGATCCAGGCCCTTTGCTTTGCGGTGGAACAGAACTTGGCCAAGCTGCTCTTCCAGCTGTCGGACTTGGCGTCCAAGCGTCGGTTGGCTGGCCCCCAACAGCCGGGCCGCGGCGGAAAGCGATCCCTTTTCCGCCACCGCAAGGAACGCGCGGACGAGCGACCAATCCAGATCTGACATGCGGCTTACCATTCATAAATGAATATCTTATGAGCAACATTTGGCAATTCCTATTCCCGCTCAATTATCTAACGTGGCGTAAATCATCGTCGCGCGAGGGATGAACAGATGCAGAAAACCGTTCTTATTTTGGGTGCCACGGGGCGATTCGGGCGCCACGCCACCGACGCGTTCTGGAATGCCGGCTGGACGGTGCGTTTATTCAACCGCGCGCAGGACGACCTGACGACCGCGGCACGGGGTGCCGATATCATCGTGGTCGCGTGGAACCCGCCGTATCACCTCTGGAAAGATCAAGTCCCCCTGCTTCACGCCAAGGTGCAGGCTGCCGCGCGGGCTTCTGGCGCTGCGGTGGTCTTGCCGGGAAATGTCTATGTCTACCCGCCCGACGCCAAGGCACCGTGGAGCGAAGGGACAAACCACGCCGCGCCCACGCCGTTGGGGCGCATCCGACAGGAAGTGGAACAGGGCTACCGTGACAGCGGCGTGCAGACGATCCTTCTGCGCGCGGGTGATTTCATTGACACTGAACCGACAGGCGGCTGGTTCGACAGGGTTCTGATGTCGCGCTTTGACCGGGGACAGATTCTTTACCCCGGTGATCCCGATGCGCTGCATGCCTGGGCCTTTCTACCCGACCTTGCGCGAGTGGCCGAACACCTTGCGCGGCAGAAGCTCCGCCTGGGAAGTTACGAGGAAGTCATATTTCCGGGATACAGCGTGACGGGCAGGCAAATTGCCGATCTTCTGTCGCAAATTTCACGCCGCAAGATCATGGTGCGACGGATGTCATGGATACCGCTTCGGCTGGTTGCACCGGTCTGGCCCATGGCAAAGGGCTTGCTGGAGATGCGCTATCTTTGGGACACTCCCCACAGCTTGCGGTCCAAGCGCCTGTCGGAGCTTTGCCCAACCTATCGCGATACCGATGTGGAAGATGCGCTCCGCCAGGCTGCCGCGCCATGGTTGAGCCGCGTCCGACACGCGCGCTGCGCTCAGTTCTGTCACTTCACCAAAAGGTCGACCCAAACCAGCCTGTGACGGCTTGCTTCCGCGATGTCCGTCTCGGTGTCGTGCGCCACTATCCCGCTGTCCAGGATTTCCAGCTCGGCGGATGGCAGGACATAGCTGACCCGAAGCGATCCAGGCACGGGCGCAGGCCAGTCCACCGTGTCAAGGCGCGGGTCGCCCGTATGGGCCTCGCCCTGTCTCAAGCCGCCGCTACGCATCGGCGTCGGATCCCGGAGCCGGTCATCCGAAAGAAGGCGCCGGATTGCCTCTTTCCGCCCTTCGCCGTCAACTGGGTCGAGGTTGGCGTCGCCGGCTAGAACGAAGGGCGCGTCGGGTGCCTGATCCAGCCTGCCATCGAGATAGTGAAGCCAAAAGACAATCTCGTCATGGTTCCTGCGTCCGTTCCGATCTTCCGACCCGTCAAACACCGGCGGGCTGGCGTGAAAGGTCAGAACTCGCAGGGTCGTGTCGCCGACCTGGATCGGGACGTCCCAATGCGCCACGGTTGAAAGGCGCTGAATCGCGGCGACATCTTTTGGCAATAGCGGTGTACCATCCTTCAACGTCAACTGCGCATCAGGCGTGTCACGCCAAAGGTAGCCACTGAAGTCACGCACCTTGCCGGTCAGGATGGGGAACCGCGACAGCACCGCCATACCACCCTGTCCTGCGAACTCTCCGTAGCCTTGTGCGTCCCTGGCACGGCCCAGCCGTCCGTCTCCGTCAAGGTCCAGCCCCGTCACCATTCCAGCGTTTGGGCGCAGGGCAAAGATATAACGCAGATTGAGACCGTGATGGGCAATTCTGTCACTCAGCGCCCGCAAGGCGGCCAAGTCATGGTCATAGTCGATATCTTGAAGCGCGATGATATCCGGCTGCGCCTGCGCGATGACCCGTGCGACAGCCTCCGCCTGCGGATCTTCCTCGGACAGGATATCGCGCAGCAAAAGTCCCGGACCATTCCGGGCCAGCTCGGTGTTGAATGTTGCGATGCGAACCAGCGTTTCTGCCATCGCGGGCCAAGCGCCAAGGGACCCGATCAGAATGCCGGCGATCAGGCGTTCTGCAATTCCTCGGCCTCGGCCTTGGCGTAGACGCGCCGACGCTTTTCCTCGATCAACTCGGCCACACGCATAAGGGCGATGCCACGCATCAAGATGCTTGCAGGAAGAAGGGCCCATACGGTCATCATCCAGATCAATGTTTGCTCGCTCTGGAACGACACCGGCTCGATCACCAGCGATGCCGCCTTCACGATCGCTGGAATCAAGAATGGCAGCAAAGCTCCTAACACAATGTTAAGACCTGAATCGCGCCGTAGCCGATCCACGATGTCGCCCCCGCGCGTGGGATCGAAAAGCGGCAGGTTCACCCATACGTTGAACGCGCCGTTGCGCATCGGCCACCCCAGAAGCCGCACCAGCGTGACGAAGACCAGTATCATGATCAGCGACACGCTGTAGGCGACGCCTGCCGCGATCCGCACGCTATTGGCAAGCTCCAACGTCGCGTCTGGCGGCAACATCAGCACGACAAGACGCACCGGCGAGAACGGAAAATCCATCGCATTGCCGATTGCCTGGGCGAAATAGGTGATGATCAGCGTGATCGGGCTCGGCTCGATCTTGCCGCGCGCGATCAGCGACAGCATGACAACCACCAAGACCAGCGCCAGGAACTTCAACCGGTTGAACGGTGGGGCGAACCGGAACTCGACAATGCTCGGGTAACGGCCAAAATACTCGATGAACGTCAGAAACGAGAAGAGCAGCGCGATCACCACGACGATCTGTGCCGTGTCCGTCGCGACCGACGGCAGCACAAGTGCCGGTGTTGCCACCAGCAAAGCCACGAGTATTGCACGCGTCAGCGCGCTAATGATCTGCGAAACCACTGCCCGGTTCCCTTCCAACTGGCCTGACCCGGTTCGATGCCGTGCCATTGTTCCAACTTGGGTCCGTCGATTATGACGGCTTGCCTCATTCTTGCCCAATTTTTGCCTTCTTTCACCATCCGGCTCAAGATACCAAGTCTTTAGAGTTAGAATTTCCGGCGATTTGATGGTAATTGTGGTGCCAGATTGCATCAATTTGCTGCCCGGTTTGAGGCGCTGTGGTGTTCACACCCTACATGTAGGGGTATCTCGCTAACCCCCCACAATAATTGATTAATATAAGTTGTGGTTTTAATTAATGTTTTAAGAACTGGATTGCGCCGGCCACTCAATGCCGCCGGCGCACTGCTGTCAGTTCGGGATCAGACCCAAGGGCGTTCCGTCGCAGCCTTCGATTCGAACGCATCGATAGACGCGGCCTTTTCCATTGTCAGACCGATATCATCAAGCCCATTCAGCAGGCAGTGCTTGCGCCAGGGGTCCACTTCGAATCCGATCGTGCCACCATCCGGGCCGGTGATTTCCTGATTTTCCAAATCCACGGTCAGCACCGCGTTCGCCCCACGCTCCGCGTCATCCATCAGCTTTTCCACCTCTTCCTGCGGCAGGACGATGGGCAGGATGCCGTTCTTGAAGCAGTTGTTATAGAAGATGTCGGCGAAGCTGGTGGAGATCACGCAACGGATACCGAAATCGAGCAGCGCCCAAGGGGCGTGCTCCCGGCTCGAGCCACAGCCGAAATTATCGCCGGCCACGATGATCTTGGCCTCGCGATACGCGGGCTGGTTGAGAACGAAATCCGGGATCTCGTTGCCATTGTCGTCATACCGCATCTCGTCGAACAGGTTCACCCCCAGCCCCGACCGCTTGATCGTCTTTAGGAACTGCTTGGGAATGATCATGTCGGTGTCGATGTTGACCAGCGGCATCGGCGCCGCGACGCCTGTCAGTTTCACGAATTTTTCCATTAGTTCATCTCCCGGATGTCGGTCAGCTTGCCGGTCACCGCCGCCGCCGCGGCCATCGCCGGGCTCATCAGGTGCGTGCGCCCGCCGCGGCCCTGCCGGCCCTCGAAGTTACGGTTGGACGTCGCGGCGCACCGTTCCCCGGGCTGCAACTGGTCCGGGTTCATCGCCAGGCACATGGAACAGCCCGCAAGCCGCCATTCAAAGCCCGCTTCTGTAAATATCTCGGCCAGACCTTCCTCCTCGGCCTGCGCCCGTACAAGGCCCGAGCCCGGCACGACCATCGCCCGCTTCACCTTGATCTTCTTGCCTTTCAGGATCTCGGCGGCAGCGCGCAGGTCTTCGATCCGACCGTTGGTGCAGGAGCCGATGAAGACCGTGTCGATCTCGATATCCTTCAGCTTCTGACCCGCTTTGAGACCCATGTATTCCAGCGCGCGCTTGGCTGCCTCGGTTTTGCCGCCACTGAAGCTCTCGGGCGTGGGCACCTCGGCGTCAATCGGCAGTACGTCCTCGGGGCTGGTACCCCAAGTCACGACCGGCGCGATATCCTCGCCCTTGATGGTGATCACCTTGTCCCAATGCGCGTCGTCATCGGAATACAAAGTCTTCCACCAGGCCAGCGCCGCCTCCCACTGCGCGCCTTTCGGCGCGTGAGGACGGCCCTTGATGTATTCAAAGGTCTTTTCGTCCGGCGCGATAAGGCCAGCGCGGGCGCCGCCCTCGATCGCCATGTTGCAGACGGTCATTCGTCCTTCCATCGAGAGGTCGCGAATCGCTTCGCCGCAATATTCGATCACGTACCCTGTGCCGCCCGCCGTTCCGGTCAGGCCGATCACCGACAGCGTAATGTCCTTGGCGGTCACACCGGCAGGCAACTTGCCCGTGATCTCGACCTTCATGTTCTTCGACTTGGTCTGGATCAGTGTCTGGGTCGCCAGAACGTGCTCGACCTCCGACGTGCCGATCCCGTGCGCCAGCGCACCGAACGCGCCATGGGTCGCCGTGTGGCTGTCGCCGCAAACCACGGTCATGCCCGGCAAGGTCCAGCCTTGTTCCGGGCCGACGATGTGAACGATCCCCTGCCGCACGTCGCTGACCGGGTAATAATGGATGCCGAAATCCTTGGCGTTCTTGTCGAGCGCGGCCACCTGGATGCGGCTGTCCTCCGGCATGGCTTCGGGATTGTCGCGGCCCTCGGTGGTCGGGACGTTGTGGTCCGGCACGGCAATTGTCTTGTCCGGCGCACGCACCTTGCGGTTCGCCATACGCAGCCCTTCAAAGGCCTGCGGACTGGTCACTTCGTGTACCAGGTGCCGGTCGATATAAAGCAGGCTGGTGCCATCCTCGGCCTCATGTGCCAGGTGGGCATCCCAGATCTTGTCATAGAGTGTCTTGGGGGACATTGGTCCTCTCCCGTCGTGTCAGTGAAATCTCAAAATGGCAGGTATCGGCACCGCCCTATAGGCGCGCCAGAACCGTGCAGGCCGCACCGAAAAAACGCCAAGGCAGGCGCGCACGATCGTCCATGTCGAAAACCCGTATCATGAATGTCAGATACAACCCCGCTCCGAGTCTATCAAGGGCACAACGAAACAGTGGTCCGAACCGTCCCTTCCTCTGGCCGTAAATTTCCCGGGGATTCGGTTGAAGCCGCGCTTCAACCCTGGGGGCTGGCCCCAATTCACCAAACCTGCGCGGCGCAGCCGCTCCTTCCGATCGCGCCTCAGTCCGGGGCCAGCATGTACCCTTCGCCACGCACCGTCTGCAAATAGCGCGGCTGTTTCGGGTCGGCCTCGATCTTGCGCCGCAACCGGGTGATCTGAACATCCACCGCGCGTTCCTGCGCCTGCCCCTTGTCGCGCCCCAGATCCTCGACCAGCTTGGTGCGGCTGACCGGCTCGCGCAGGTTCTCGGCGAAGATGCGCATCAGCTGAACCTCGGTCGCCGTCAGCCGGACAAGGTCTTCTCCGCGCATCAGTTCCGACCGTTCGATATCGAATCGCACCGGCCCCATGCTCAGCACCTTCGGTGCGGTATGCTCCGGCAGGGGTTCAGGCATCCGGCGCAAGATCGCGTTGATCCGCAACAGCAATTCCTTGGGCTCGAACGGCTTGGCAAGATAGTCGTCCGCTCCGGCCTCCAGCCCCGCGATGCGCTCGTCGGTCTCGCCCTTGGCGGTCAGCAAAAGGATGGGAGTCTCTATCGTCTCACGCAGCGACCGCGTCAGCGTCACGCCATCTTCGCCCGGCATCATCACGTCCATCACGATCAGGTCGAATTCAAGCCCCGACAACACGCGGCGCGCATGGCTTGCGTCCCGCGCGACCGAGACCAGAAACCCATTGCGCGCAAGGAACTTGCGCAGAAGATCGCGGATGCGCTCGTCGTCATCGACGATCAGCAGGTGCGGCGCCGGATCGTTCATGTATCTGCCTCCCGGATCGCATGGTACTTCCGCCGCATATCCGGGTCCATCATTGCTTCCAGCACCTGCCGGAATCCCGCCACGGCCTCGGGGCCCGCCTTGCGATAGGCCGCCCGCATCCGGGCCCTTTGCGCATCGGACAAGGTCTGTTCCAGTCCGCGCCCCTTGTCCGTGAGGGTCAGGTGCCGTTCCCGCCGGTCCGTCTTGCCTTGCTGGCTTTCGACAAGTCCATCCTCGATCAACGTCCGCAGCACCCGGTTCAAGGATTGCTTCGTGACGCCCAGTATCCCCAATAGGTTGTTCACGGTCGTGCCGGGACGACGCGCGATGAAGTGCAGCGCGCGGTGATGTGCTCGGCCATAGGCCATCGTGGCAAGAATACGGTCCGGGTCGGCGGTGAACCCGCGATAGGCAAAGAACATTGCCTCGATCCCCTGGCGCAGCTGTTCATCCGTCAGAAACAGCAGGTTTTCGCCGCTATGCACCTCGGCCATGTTCGTCCTCCCGTCGCCTTGGCTGTCAAGATACGTCAGCCTTGTTGACATTCCAAGATCAAACTGGTAGCGAATCGCAGTTTATGCGCAATTTTATGTCCACTTCGGACGTTTCTAGCGCAACAAATGAAAAGAGTCTGGGCTGAGGAGGCGAAAATGGCAGCGTATGACGATCGCGACGGCAAGATCTGGATGGATGGCAAACTGGTCGAATGGCGGGACGCGAATGTGCATATCCTGACCCACGGCCTGCACTATGCCAGTTCCGTGTTCGAAGGCGAGCGGTGCTACAACGGCAAGATCTTTGAGAGCCGCAAGCACTCGGAACGTCTGCATTATTCTGCCGGGCAACTGGATTTCGAGATCCCCTATACAGTGGACGAGATCGAAGCCGCCAAAATGGAAGTACTGCAAGCCAACGGGTTCGAGAACGCCTATGTCCGCGCGGTCGCGTGGCGCGGCGCGGGCGAGGATATGGGCGTCGCATCGGCTCGTAATCCCGTTCGCCTGGCCATCGCCGCCTGGGAATGGGGCGCCTATTACGGTGACGCCAAGATGAAGGGTGCCAAGCTCGATATCTCCAAGTGGAAGCGGCCCAGCCCCGAAACTATCCCCAGCCACGCCAAGGCGGCCGGTCTTTACATGATCTGCACCCTTTCGAAACACGCCGCCGAGGCGAAGGGCTGTTCGGACGCCATGATGTTCGACTATCGCGGCTACGTGGCCGAGGCGACGGGCGCCAACATGTTCTTCGTCAAGGACGGCGAGGTGCATACGCCCGATCCCGATTGCTTTTTGAACGGGATCACGCGCCAGACGGTCATCGGGATGCTGAAGGACCGCCAGGTCAAGGTGCACGAGCGGCACATCATGCCCGAGGAACTGGAAGGTTTCGAGCAATGCTGGCTGACCGGCACCGCCGCCGAGGTCACGCCCGTGGGCCAGATCGGTGATTACAATTTCGAGGTCGGCGCGCTGACTCGCGACATCGCGGAAAGCTACGAAAAACTGGTGCGCGCTTAGGTCTTGGCCTTCGCGTCGCAGACGACCGCATGAGCGTACGCACCGCAATTTCGGCCGCAGGCCTGGCTGACGGTGCGACGCTGTCGTTTCACCATCACCTGCGGAACGGCGACGACCTGATGCGCGAGGTCCTGCAGATCTGCGCCGAAGAGGGCCTGCGCAACCTGCACATCGCGCCCTCTTCGCTCTTTCCCTGCCATGCGGCACTGATCCCTTTCGTGAAAGACGGCACCGTTACACGGATCACCACATCCTACATGAACGGGCCTCTCGCCGAGGCGGTACAGCGCGGCCTTCTGCTTCATCCGGTCCGTCTGCAAACCCATGGCGGGCGGGCTGAGGCCATTGCCTCAGGCCGACTGAAAATCGACGCGGCGTTCATCGCCACTCCGGCGGTGGACGCCAAACGCAACCTCGGCGGCGCCGCCGGCCCGAACGCGTGCGGCCCGCTGGGATACGCAATGGTCGATGCCGCCCATGCCGGCTTTGTCACGGCGGTCACCGATCATTATGTCCATGACCTGCCACGGGTTTGCATCCCGGCCGAGCAGGTCGATCTCGTGGTCACCGTCGACAGCATTGGTGATGCGCAGCAGGTGGCCTCTGGTACGACCGCCCGTGCGCCGTCTGCCAAGGGTCAGGCCATCGCCAACCTGACTGCCCGCCTCATTGCATGCAGCGGCCTTCTGAAAGATGGGTTCAGTTTCCAGACCGGCGCTGGCGCGACATCTCTTGCAGTCGCACGCAGCCTGGCGCCCGTCATGGCCGGACGCGGCGTGGTTGGCGACTTCGCGGCGGGCGGCATCACCGGGCCACTGGTGCAAATGCTGCATTCCGGACTCTTCCGCCGTTTGCTCGACGTTCAGGCCTTCGACGGAGCCGCCGTGACCTCCTATGCCAATGACACCGCGCATCACGCGATGTCCGCGTGGGACTACGCGAGCCCTGCCAATCCCGACAGCGCGGCCTCCCGGCTTGACGTGATGATCCTCGGCGCGGCAGAGGTCGACATGAATTTCAACGTCAACGTGACCTGCACCAGCGACGGGCGGATCATCGGCGGATCGGGCGGCCATGCCGACACCGCTGCGGGCGCGAAGCTGGCCATCGTGACAACCCCGCTTTGCGCCGGCGGATTTCCCAAGCTGGTCGAACGCCTGACCTGTCTCACCACGCCGGGCAACACCATCGGCGCCGTGGTTACGGAAGAAGGCATCGCCATTTCCCCTGCCGCCCCGGAACTGGCGCGGGCCGCGAAGAGCGCCGGGTTGCCGCTGTCATCGCTCGACGAGCTGCGCCACAAGGCCGAAGCGCAGGCCACGCAACGTGCAGCGCCGAAATTTGCGGACCGGGTTATTGCCGAATGCGAAGCGCCGGACGGCAAAGTTATAGATCACGTGCGCGCGCTTGTACCTTGAGCAAAAGAAAAGCCGGGCAAGCAGGCCCGGCTTCTCCTAAAGTTATCGTCAGGTTCAGCCCGGACTCAGCCCGCGCAGACGCTCGGACCGGCGGCGCAACAGCTCCACCGTCGTCAGCAGCAGGATCGAGATCGTCACGAGGATCGTCGCCGCCGCAAGAATGGTGGGCGAGATCTGTTCGCGCAGGCCGGTAAACATCTGCCACGGCAGCGTCTGCTGCTGCGCCGAGCCGACGAACAGCACCACGACCACCTCGTCAAAGGACGTGATGAAGGCAAAGAGCCCGCCAGAGATCACCCCCGGCAATATCAGCGGCATTTGAACCCGGAAGAACGTCGTCACCGGGTTCGCGCCCATGTTGGCCGAGGCCCGTGTCAGCGAGCGGTCAAAGCCAACAAGTGTTGCCGTCACCGTGATGATCACGAACGGCACGCCCAGTGCCGCGTGCGCCAGGATAACCTTCACATAGCCCACGAACGCTTGGTCGAGGCCAAGATTCGCCTCCAGCCAGTTGCCCAGCGGCGCGTAGAAGAAGAACATGCCGGTGGCCGAGATGATCAGCGGCACGATCATCGGCGAGATCAGGATTGCCATGATCGCCTGTCGCCCGGGAACGTGGCTTTGGGAAAGGCCGATGGCAGCCAATGTGCCGAGGCTTACCGAAATGAACGTGGCGAAAGGCGCGATGATCAGCGAGTTCTTCAGCGGCGTCATCCACTCGTCGGTGCCCAGGAAGTCGCGGTAGTGCTTCAGCGAATAGCCCTCGGCCTGGAAATTCAACATCTCGGGCGTGAAGGTAAAGAAGTTCTCGGCATTGAAGCTGAGCCACATCACGGGGATCAGCGGTGCGATCAGGAAGAAGAACACGAAGCCGCAGATGAAAAGGAACGTATTGTGCCAGAGAACCTGCCCGGGAGTGTAGTAAATGGGCACGTTCTTGCGATAATCGCCGGTGTCGAGCCAGTAGGCGAACCAACTGAGCACCGCGCCGATGATGACACCGGAAATCGCCGCGCCAAGACCGCCGGCAAGAAAGCCCGCGACAGCGAAAGCCGCGATTATACCCCAACGGGTTTGAGTGCGCTGGCCCGACATCTGATGCGCCAGCGCCGCGATACCCGCCCCGATCACCGCGCCGACCAGCGCGCCAAGCCACGGCTGGCCGTAAACATTACCCGCGACAAAGCCGAACATGGCGCCCAGAACCGCCGTCAGCGGCAAAGTGAACCCGGTCAGCGGCGGGCGCGGAATGGTGACTGTGTAGCCATCGTCTTGATCGGTCATGACCTAGCCCCCCAACTTGACGTTATCGATGCCCACGATCCTGTCGTAGCACCAGTAGAGCACCAGCACGACGACCAGCAGGATCGTTCCCAGCGCGGCCGCCAGACCCCAGTTCAGCGAGCTGGAAATGTGGTAAGCGATCCGGTTCGAGATGAAGACACCGTCGGTGCCGCCCACGATCTCGGGCGTGATGTAGTACCCGATCGACAGGATGAACACGAGGATCGAGCCCGCGCCGATGCCCGGCACCGATTGCGGGAAATAGACCCGCCAGAAGGCCGTGACGTTCGTCGCGCCCAGCGATTTCGCCGCACGAAGGTAAGATGGCGGGATTGTCTTCATCACCGAGTAGAGCGGCAGGATCATGAACGGCAACAGGATATGCGTCATGGCGATGATCGTGCCCGTCGCGTTGTTCATCAAGATTAATCGGTTCGCGTCATCCACGAAGCCAAGCCAGACGAGGATCTCGTTGATCACGCCCTGTTGCTGCAACAGCACCTTCCACGCGGAGGTCCGTACCAGCAGTGAGGTCCAGAAGGGCAACAGAACAAGGATCATCAGCACGTTCGCCGTGCGCAGCGGCAAATTGGCGAGGATCCACGCCACCGGATAGCCCAGCAGGATACAGCTGCCGGTGATGACCAGCGACATGTAAAGCGTGCGCATGAACAGCTTGATGTAGATCTGCTGGTTCTCGGGCCGTGCCTCGACCCCGTCGAAACCAAGCTGGTAATCTGCGGCGTTCAGGAAGTAGCCCGATGTGTAGGGCGACTTGTAAACGTTGATCGTTTTCCAAGTCTGCGGGTTGCCCCAGCCCTCATCGATCTCGAGGAACGATTCCTTGAAATTCTGTTGCGGCTGATCGGCCAGCATCTCCTGCGCAGCGCGAAGTTCCTCGGCGCCAAAGCCATTGTAGGAGGACACGTCGGCACCGGCCTGCAGTTCTTCGATCAGGGCAATCTTCACAGATTCCCACGGCTCTTCCTCGGCCACCACGTCTTCTTCGGCGATGGCCGTAAAAACCGCGAAGCTGGCGTATTCATAGGCCGTTCGCGGGAGAAGCGCGGAAATTTCCGCGCCGGGCAGGAAGCCGGTGCCGCCTGTGAACGCGTCGCCCGTCAGGGCTCGCAACCGGGCACGGGCACGGTCCAGCACGTCCTGGTCGGTGTTCTCGGCATTCTCACCGCCGCGCATCAGGTCGAACCAGAACGCCTCATTATCCCAAGTGTCCTCGGCCAGATCCTCGAGCGCGTCGATCTGGTCTTCGCCAATCTCATCAAGGTCGCGCCCGACGGAGCGGAACTGCGAGGACAGGCCGGTTTGTTCGTAGTTCAGGCGCGTGCCCAGCTTGGTGTGTTCCTTCGCCTCGGAGGCGAGGAACAGGTCATAATAAAGCGCCTCGTAGACGGGCTCGTCCGGCAGGTCGCTTGCATTCGGATCCCACTCGGAAATCACGCTGACCGTCTGCGGCAGCGTGTCCGGTACAATCGTGTTGTCGACCGAACGCAACAGCATTGAAACGATGGGAACGATAAAGGTAACCAGAACGAAGATCAGAAGCGGGGCGATCAGCAGCAGCGCCCGCATCTTCTGGCGGCGTAAGGTGCGCGAAAGACTTTTCTTGAGCGGTGTGCCGTCTGCGGCCAGAACCGGGCCGCTGTCGTTGCTGTCCGCAATGCGTAGCCCATCATCTGGCGTGGGCGCCGCCTTGCCGGTCGTGGCGTCAGTCACATCGCTCATAAAGTCCCCGTCGGCAGATTGTTGATTTGTTTTTCTTATCGGTGTGGAAGGGCCGCGCGCGGCCCTTCCAGGTAGCTTCAAGCGGACCGCTTATTGCGCCAGCCACGCCTGGAATTTGGCGTCGATGTCGTCGCGGTAGTCAGCCCAGAACTCGTAGTTGTAGAGGAACGTGTTCTCGGCGTTGTCCGGGTCGGTCGGCATGTGCGGAGCCATGTCGATACCCAGTTCCGCGTGCTGACCCACCAGCGGTGCCGAGGAGGCACGGGCCGGACCGTACGAGATGTACTTGGCCTGGTCGGCCAGACGCTGCGTGTCGGTCGCGAACATGATGAAGTCCTTGGCGCGGGCCAGGCGATCCTCGGGCAGGCCCTCGGGGATGATCCAGCCGTCCAGGTCAAAGACCTGCGCGTCCCACATCATGCCGATCGGCTGATCCTGTTCTTCGATCGCGGCAAACAGGCGACCGTTGTAGGTCGAGCCCATGAAGACTTCGCCATCAGCCAGAAGCTGCGGCGTGTCGGCACCGGCGGACCACCAGATCACGTCGTCCTTGATGGTTGCCAGCTTGTCCAACGCCTGTTGCTGACCTTCAGCGGTGGCCAGAACGTCGTAGACTTCTTCTTTCGGTACGCCGTCACACAGCAGCGCCCATTCGACGTTGTTGATCGGGCGCTTCTCCAGCGCGCGCTTGCCCGGGTAGGTTTCCAGGTCGAACACGTCGCAGATGTCGTTGGGCGCTTCCACGCCTTCCGGAACCATGTCGGTGCGATAGCCGAAGGTGGTCGAATAGACGATCTGCGGGATGAAGCAGTCACCGACCAGCAGTTCACCGAAGTCTTCCTCGGCCGAGGTTCCGTCGGGTGCCGCGGCCAGGTCTTCCTCGGGGTCGATTTCCATCGCCAGGCCTTCGTCGCACAGGCGCAGCGCGTCAGCGGCCACGACGTCGACGACGTCCCAGGTGATGTTCCCGGCCTCGTCCATCGCGCGCAGCTTGGCCACGGCCTCGTTTGAGCTTTCGTCCCAGATCACTTCCAGGCCTTCGTTCATTTCCTGGTAGGGGTCGGTATACGCGTTCTTCTGGCTCGCCTGATAGGCGCCGCCCCAGGACACGACGGTCATCGAGTCGGCCATTTCCTGTGCGTGAGCCGACGCGGCTGCAACCGTCAGTGCGGTTGTGGCCATGAGTGTTTTCGTCAGTTTCATGTCATACTCCCAAAAGTACTCCCGTTTACCTTTCGAGCCCCATGTCACGGGAACAACATGCGGACCTCGTTCTATCCGGGCTAGCTCAGAGGCCCGCCCGAATGCCTTAAACTCCTAGTTCGCATCCAGTGCGCGGCAATCTTCGGGCAGCCAGCCGATCTCGATCGTCTCACCCGGCTTGAGCCGCGTCTGGTCCGGCGCGTTCCGCGACTTGATCACGAAATTGTCGTTGCCCGCCACGCTGAGACGCGTGCGGAAGATGTCACCCATATAGATGAATTCCAGCACTTCGGCCTTGATCGTATGAGTGCCTTCCTTGAGGCGCTTCTTGTCGAATTCGACACGTTCAGGCCGGATCGAGACGCGGGTACGTTCGCCTACTTCGCTGACGTTGACCGGCTTGCAATCGATGATTCCACCATCGTCCAGCTGCACCTGCGCGAGACCGCCCTGGATCTCCTTGACGGTGCCTTCCAGCGTGTTGTTCTCGCCGATGAACTGCGCGACGAAGCTGTTCTGCGGGCTTTCGTACAGCTCGTCCGGTGGCGCAAGCTGCTGGATGCGGCCATCGTCGAACACCGCGACGCGGTCCGACATTGTCAGTGCCTCGGTCTGGTCGTGGGTCACGTAGACCGTGGTGATGCCAAGATCATGCGCCAGATTGGTGATCTCGAACTGCATGTGCTCACGCAATTGTTTGTCGAGTGCGCCCAGCGGTTCGTCCATAAGCACCAGCTCGGGCTCGAACACCAGAGCGCGGGCCAGCGCGATCCGCTGTTGCTGACCGCCCGAAAGCTGAGCCGGACGTCGGCCACCGAAGTCGCCCATCTGCACCATGTCCAGCGCCCGCTTGACCTTGGCCTCGCGGTCGGACTTGCCGATCTTGCGCACTTCCAGCGGGAAAGACAGGTTCTCGGCCACGGTCATGTGAGGAAATAGGGCGTAGTTCTGGAACACCATGCCGATGCCACGCTTGTGCGGCGGGATATCGTTGATGGAAACGCCATCAAGCAGAATGCGGCCGTGGGTGGCGGTCTCAAACCCCGCCAGCATCATCAGGCAGGTGGTCTTGCCCGACCCGGACGGCCCGAGCATGGTCAGGAACTCGCCCTTGGGCATGGAAAGGTTCAGATCCTTCACGACAAGCGTCTCGCCGTCGTAGCTTTTCTGAACGCGATCAAATGCGACGAACGCATCGCTCGCTTGCGCTTCGGTCAAGAGTGTCTCCCCATCGTTTTTGTCCGCGGTTTCCCCGCGCTTTGCTTGGAATAAAGCTAGTTTCCGCCGCTGATGCAAGCAGACTCATAAACTCATCCGGCTCGATATACGCTTGAAGGCAAATCGCCTGCATCTGCCCAGTAAAAAGTCACTTTTCCCGTGTTTCACGCTGTATCGCGTCGAACGACGCTCAAAAATTCATCGAAATCCGCGGCTTGTCGCGGTCTGGAACGCCCGGTTTGGCAGGGGTTCGACGCGTCATTCGGCCGATACAAAGGGCCAGAGCCGCACCCGCGCGCAAGATTACTTCGTCGGTCGGTCACAACGTTCTGAAGCGAATTTTTTGCGTGCAATCCCCTGAATTGGGATGCAGGCTCGACACGCTGCGGATGTTCCATCCCGCCCGACGATGATGAGGAGCACCATCACAATGAAAGACCTGCCCTTTACCCCTGTCGAGTACGACCGCCGCTTGAAACGGGCCCGTGCCGCGATGGAAGAGCGCGGCCTCGACGCCGTTTTCATCACCGATCCGTCCAACCAGAACTGGCTGACCGGCTATGACGGATGGTCCTTCTACGTGCACCAGGGGGCGATCCTGACGATGGACGGCCCGCCGCTTTGGTGGGGCCGGCACATGGACATGCTGGGGGGGCGCAGGACCTGTTGGATGGAGCACGATTTCATCCTTGGATATGGCGACCATTTCGTGCAGTCGACCGAACGCCATCCGATGCAGGATCTGGCGGAAGTGCTCAAGCGGTACGGGCTGGAAACCGCGACGATCGGCGTGGAAATGGAGAACTATTACTACTCCGCCAAGGCCCATGCCGTGCTGTGCGAGGAAATGCCGAAAGCCAAGATCGTCGACGCCACGACGCTTGTGAACTGGCAGCGGATCGTCAAATCCGAAGAGGAGCTGGTGTTGATCCGCAAGGCCGCCCGCATCTCGGAAAAGGTGATGCGCACCGCCATCGACATGGCGGAGCCCGGGCTGCGCAAGAACGACCTTGTGGCCAACATCCTGAAGGCCGGGATCGAGGGCGTGGATGACGACTGGGGCGACTATCCGGCGATCATGCCGCTGACCCCTTCGGGCCTCGATGCCACCGCCGCGCACCTGACTTGGAACGGCAACCCGATGCAGGCCGGCGAGGCGACTTTCTTCGAACTTTCAGGGTGTTACCGCCGCTATCATGCGCCGCTGTGCCGGACGGTTTTCCTTGGCGGCGAGCCGCCGCAGGACATACGCGACGCCGAGAGAGCGCAGCTGGAAGGCATCGAGGCGGGGCTGGAAGCGGCGCGCCCCGGCAACCGCACCTGCGATATCGCGCAGGCCCTTCTGGATGTTCTGGCCAAGTACGAAATCAAGCGCGAAGGGCGCATGGGCTACCCTGTCGGCGTCAGCTATCCACCCGACTGGGGCGAGCGGACGGCGTCGATCAGGTTGGAGGATGACACGGTGCTGGAACCCGGCATGGTGTTCCACTTCATGCCGGCCCTCTGGATGGATACCTGGGGTCTGGAGACGACCGAGACGATCCTGATCAACGAGGACGGACCGGCGGAATGCCTGTGCAACATGCCCCGGCAGATGTTCGTCAAGGACTGACGCGAATCAGCCGGCGGAAACCACGGTAAACGCTGGCTGAGACGCCGAAATGGCACGTCGGTATCGCGTCGGTATCCGGGTGGTATGGCGACGGTGTCATTTTCGGCATCCTGGCGGGTTTGCAGAGCGTACGGCGCATCGAGCCGGCGTTTACGTTTACTGCCGTACCGTGATCCAATCGCGGCCCAGAAGCGGACCGATATCGGCCCGATCCGCATCCTTGAGCTCCAACGTCCTGAGCTTGGGCAGGTCAGCAATCGGGGTCAGGTCGCGCACCGGCGTCGCGCTTAGATCGAGGCGGGAGAGCTCGGGCAAGCCTGACAAGGGCACAAGGTCGCTCACCTGCGTTTCGCTGAGATAGAGCCTGTTCAGGGACTTCATGCCCGAAAGGGACGAGAGATCCGACACCGCCGTTCGATCCATGTCGAGGGTCGTAAGTTGGGTCATCCCGGCGAGCGGCTTGATATCGGTGACGGCGGCGCCGCCGAGGTAAAGCGAGCGCAGCTCGGTCAGATCCGACAGCGGCGACAGGTCGGACACCGGCATGTCCCGAAGCGACAGGGTGTTCAACCGCGTCAAGCCTGCCAGCGGCGACAGGTCAGCCACCTCCGTCTGTTCCATCACCAGTTTGACCAATGTCGACACGTCGGCGAGGGGCGACAGGTCGGTCACGGCGGTCTGGGAAATGTCCAGTTCCTGCAGCGCGGGATGCCCGGCAAGCGGGGACAGGTCCGAGATGTCGGTCGCGAAGATCTGCAAAACGCGAAGGTTGGGCATATCCGCGACGAAGGAAATGTCGGAGATGTTGCTGGACCCGATGTTCAGCACGGTCAGATCGTTCAATTTCGACAAGGTGCTGAAATCGTTCACCTTCGCCCCGAAAAGGCTCAGACTGGTCAGGTTCGGCAGGCCGGTCAGCAGGCTCAGATCGTCAGCCTCGGCCCCCGTGCTCATGATCGTGCGGATCGAGGTATTGCCCTGAAACTCCGACAGCCAGCCGAATTGCGGGCCGCGCATCGAAACGATGCTATCGGATTGGGACGTCACGCATTGCGATCCGAAACGGATACCCGGCAAGCCGTCCGCGTCACAAGGGATCGGGGGACCGTTCTGTTCGGCGACGGTGGTGCGGGCTTTTTCGAGGATGAATTCCGAGGTTCGTGGCGCCCGCGCTTTGACGACCGGGTCCTTCGCCATCTCCTCGATCTTGGCCAGCAGCTTTTCGTCATGGCTGGGTTCAGCCGTGGCCTTGGGGGCGGTGGCCTGAGACCACGTCACGAGTCCCGCGCCCACGATAAGAATGACACCGAGGATCAGCCCGATAAATGCAATGTATTTAGACACTGTTCTGCCCCTGAAATGAAACTGCCACGCAATTGCTTTGCGCGGCAGTCTCTTTCTTCATTGGGACGAAAGATGGGCGTCCTTGGTCAATTTCAAAGGCGCGGCCTAGCTGGCCGCTTTCATCAGGCCTTCGTCTTTCAATTGCTTGTGCGCGAGGTCGAGGGCGATGTTTGCCCGTTCGACCAGCGTGTCGATCTCGGACTTGGTGATGACCAGCGGCGGCGAGATCACCATGCGGTCGCCGACGTGACGCATGATCAGGCCGTTGGAAAAGCAATGCTCGCGACAGATCAGGCCCGCGGTGCCGGCATCGGCGGCGAACCTGGCGCGGTTGGCCTTGTCGGGGCTGAGCGCGATGGAGCCCATCAGGCCGCAGATCGCGGCCTCGCCCACCAGCGGGTGATCGGCTAGGGTTTCCCATTTTTCCTTCAGGTAAGGCGCGGTTTCAGACCCGACGCGGGTGACGATGCCTTCCTCGTCGAGGATGCGCAGGTTTTCCAGCGCCACGGCGCAGGTCACCGGGTGGCCGGAATAGGTGTAGCCGTGGGCGAACTCGCAGCCGTTCAGCACCTCGGCCACCTCGTCGCTGACCAGTGAGCCGCCGACAGGGGCATAGCCCGAGCTGACACCCTTGGCGATGGTCATGACGTCGGGCTTGATGTCGAAGGTTTCCGAGCCGAACCAGTTGCCGGTGCGCCCGAAGCCGCAGATCACCTCGTCGGCGATCAACAGGATGTTGTACTTGCGGCAGATGCGCTGGATTTCGGGCCAGTAGGTTTCGGGCGGAACGATCACGCCGCCCGCGCCCTGCACCGGCTCGCCGATGAAGGCGGCGACCTTGTCTTCGCCCAGTTCGAGGATCTTTTCCTCGAGCTGGCGGGCGCGCTCAAGCCCGAATTCGGCTGGATCAGTGTCTTTTCCCTCGCCGTACCAGTAGGGCTGGTCGATGTGATGGATGTCGGGGATCGGCATGCCGCCCTGGGCATGCATCGCGGCCATCCCGCCCAAGCTGGCACTGCCCATGGACGAGCCATGGTATGCGTTCTTGCGGCTGATGATGGCCTTTTTCTCGGGGTGGCCCTTCTGCTCCCAATAGGTGCGCACGAGGCGGATATTGGTGTCGTTCGCCTCGGACCCCGAGGAGGCGAAGAAGACGTGATTCAGGTCGTGCGGCGTCAGCTGCGCCAGCTTGTCGGCCAGCGCGATGGCGGGCACGTGGGTCGTCTGGAAGAAGGTGTTGTAATAGGGCAGTTCCTTCATCTGGCGGGCGGCGGCCTCGGCCAGTTCCTCGCGGCCATAGCCGATATTGACGCACCACAGGCCCGCCATGGCGTCGAGATAATCATGCCCTTCGTTGTCGGTCAGGGTCACGCCCCTGGCGCGGGTGATAACGCGCGCGCCCTTCTTGTTGAGCGCATCGCCATGGGTGAAGGGGTGCAGGTGATGCGCGGCATCCAGCGCCTGCAGCTCGGCGGTGGGCATATGATTGGTGATGGCGGTCATGGCGGTACCTTTCATGATCGGGGGACCGGACAGGGCGGGCCGGTCCGTTTGCGCCAGAATATGATCAAATTATTCTGAGTCAATCGAATCACGTCAAACCGGCGGACTGCTCCAGCGAAACGCGGACCTGCTCCATTCCCTGGATCACGTCCTCGCGGATGGCGCGGGCCGCGGCTTCGGCATCGCGGGCGTGCATGGCGTCCAGCATATCCTTGTGCTTGTCCGGCAGGTTCTGGGTGCCCATGCGCCCGCAGACGACCCGCAGGGACGGGCCGAACCGCAGCCACAACCCATCGGCCAGATCGGCGAGTATGGGGGCGTCCGCGATGGTGTAGATATGCGCGTGAAAGGCGTAGTTCAGCTCGAGATAGGACCGCAGGTCGCCGCCGTCGATGGCCGCATCGAGGTCACTGTCGAGCGCGGTCAGGTGGTCGAGGTCTTCCAGTCCCGCACGCTCGGTCGCCCTTAAAGTAAGGTGCGGATCGAGCCATTGGCGGGCCAGGATCAGCTCGGAGATATTGTCGGCGGTCAAGGTCGGGACCACCACGCGGCGGTTGCCGCGAAACTCCAGCGCGCCCTCGGCGGTCAGCCGGCGGATCGCCTCGCGCACCGGGGTCATGCCGGCGCCAAGGCGGTCGGTCAGGCCCTGTATCGTCACCGCCTGCCCCGGCGCCAGGTCGCCGAACAGCACCAACGCGCGCAATTCGCGATAGATCAACTCATGCGCCGGAACGCGCGTCTCCGGCGCGCCATCGGTGCCGAATTTCTGGGCGTGTCTGGTCATTCGATCTGCTTTCCGTCGCGGCGATCCATGCAATCGCCTTGCGAGTTTAGCGGCTGCGTGAAAGCATTACCATATTGCCATGTCCGGTTTTGTTTGATCAAATCCCGGGCCAAGACGCAACAAGCGTCGAACCAAGGGGAGATACCGAATGACACAGAAGTTTCTGACCATGACCGCCGTTCTGGCGCTGGGCGCGACGAGCGCCATGGCGCAGGAAGTGCGCGTCTACAACTGGTCCGACTATATCGACGAAGACCTGCTGACCCAGTTCGAGGAAGAGACCGGGCTGGAGCTGGTCTATGACGTGTTCGACAGCAACGAAGTGCTGGAAACCAAGATGCTGGCCGGTGGCTCGGGCTATGACGTGGTAGTGCCGACGGGCAGCTTCCTGCTGCGCCAGATCCAGGCGGGCGCGTTCCAGAAGCTGGATTATGACCAGCTGCCCAACTCGGACAACCTGTGGGACGTGATCAAGGACCGCCTGACGGGCTATGATTCCGACATTCCGATCAGCGAATACGCGATCAACTACATGTGGGGCACGACGGGCATCGGCGTGAACACCGGCAAGGTGCAGGAAGTCCTGGGCGAAGATGCCCCGATCGACAGCCTGTCGCTGATCTTCGAGCCCGAGAACATGGAAAAGCTGGCCGAATGCGGCGTGCATTTCCTTGATGCGCCGGACGAGGTGATTCCGGCGGCGTTGACCTATCTTGGCCTCGACCCGAACAGCCATGACGAGGACGAGCTTGAACAGGCCGGCGAACTGCTGATGTCCGTGCGGCCGCATGTTCAGAAGTTCCACAGCAGCGAGTACATCAACGGGCTGGCCAATGGCGATATCTGCGTGGCGATCGGCTGGTCCGGGGACGTGCTGCAGGCGCGGGACCGTGCCGCCGAGGCGGATAACGGTGTCGAGATCGCCTATAACGCGCCGAGCGAAGGCGCGGTGATGTGGTTCGACATGATGGCGATCCCCGCCGACGCGCCGAACCCGGAGGGTGCGCACAAGTTCCTGAACTTCATCATGGATGCCGAGAACATGGCGGCGGCCTCGAACTATGTCTACTACGCCAATGGCAACAAGGCGTCGCAGGAGTATCTGGAGGAAGACGTGATCAACGATCCGGCAATCTATCCGTCGGAAGCCGCTCTTGAGAACACCTATATCAAGAAGCCCTATCCGGCGAAGGTGCAAAGGACGGTGACCCGTCTCTGGACCAAGATCAAGTCCGGCACGTAAGACACCAGACGTCAGGACCCGCGCAGCACGGTTGCGCGGGTTCATTCCTTCAAGGGGACAGCAATGCCGGAATGCAAGTTCGCGCCGTGGAACGATCCGAATGAAAAGCCGCTGATCCAGTTCAAGAACGTGACCAAGCGGTTCGGCACGTTCACCGCCATCGACGACCAGTCGTTCGACATCTACGCGCAGGAATTCTTTGCCCTGCTGGGCCCGTCGGGCTGTGGCAAGACGACGATGATGCGGATGCTGGCGGGGTTCGAGACGCCGACCGAGGGTACGATCCTGCTGGGCGGGCGTGACATCGCGCCGATCCCGCCCAACAAGCGGGAAGTGAACATGATGTTCCAGTCCTACGCGCTGTTTCCGCACCTGTCGGTGCGCGACAACATCGCGTTTGGCCTGAAGCGCGACAAGCTGCCCGCCGACAAGATCGCGGCACGGGTGGACGAGATGCTGAAGCTGACCCGGCTGGAGAAGTTCGCGGGCCGCAAGCCGCACCAGATTTCCGGCGGGCAACGGCAGCGCGTGGCGCTGGCGCGCAGCCTGGCAAAGGGGCCGAAGCTGCTTTTGCTTGATGAACCACTGGGGGCGCTGGATGCCAAGCTGCGGCAGGACACGCAGTTCGAGCTGATGGATATCCAGGAAAAGACCGGCACGACGTTCGTGATCGTCACCCACGACCAGGAAGAGGCGATGACCGTGGCCAGCCGCGTCGCGGTGATGGATGACGGTCGGATCGTGCAGATCGCCACGCCGGACGAGATTTACGAGGCGCCGATCTCGGCCTATGTGGCGGATTTCATCGGCGACGTGACGCTGTTTTCCGGCACGGCGATTAATCGGACGCCGGGGGCGAAGCCTGTGGCTGCCGACGCGTCCGAGACCGAGGCCGAACCTGCACCGCAAGAGGCCGAAACGCCTGAAACAGAGACTGTAGAGACGCCCGAGGCGGTGGCCGAGATCGGCGTACCGGCAGACCCGGAGGCGCCTGTCGCGTCCGATGACCCCGCGCCCGCCGAGCCGAAAGCGGCAAAGGCGAGACCTGCGCAAGGGCCGCAACCCAACAAGTTGGGTCTCTGGCTGCATGACAAGGTCTGGGCCAGGGTCTTTGGGCCACGCACCGATATCGTGCGGCAACTGCCGCCGCCAAGCGACGCGGAACGCACGGCGAAGCGTGAAGAACCAGAGACTGTTCCCGCCGAACCCAACGATATTCCGGAAGGCGGTATCACCATCGACTGGGCCGAGGGGCAGCCGCCTCTGATCGCGCTCGACGCGCCGGATCTGGAGGATGGCACGCAAGTGAAGCTGGCGCTGCGCCCCGAGAAGGTCGGCATTTCCAAGACCAGGCCCGACGCGGTCAACGCGCTGAAGGGCAAGGTGATCGACATCGCCTATCTCGGCAACCTGTCGACTTATCACGTCGAGTTGGAAAACGGCACGATGATCAAGGCGCAGCTGTCCAACACCCGCCGCATCTCGCGCCGGGACATCACCTGGGAAGACGAGGTCTGGGTCAGCTGGACCGGCACGGCGGGCGTGGTGCTGACATCATGAGGCGCGTGGCCCTCATCATCGTGCCTTACCTGTGGCTCCTGGCGCTGTTCCTGGTGCCGTTTGCCATCGTGCTGAAGATCAGCCTTTCGGATATCGAGCTGTCGATCCCGCCCTACACGCCGCAGCTGGACCTGTCCGAAGGGTGGGAGGGCGTGAAGGCGTTCTTCGCCGCGCTCGATTTCGAGAATTTCGTGTTCCTGACAGAGGACGACCTATACTGGAAATCCTACCTGTCCTCGCTGCAGATCGCGGTGATTTCGACCATCCTGACGCTGCTGGTGGGCTACCCGATCGCCTATGCCATGGCGCGCGCGCCGAACCACTGGCGGCCGACGCTGCTGATGCTGGTGATCCTGCCGTTCTGGACCAGCTTTCTGATCCGGGTCTATTCGTGGATGGGGATCCTGTCGACCGAAGGGTATCTGAACCAGCTTCTGCTGGGTTTGGATCTGATTTCGGAACCTCTGATGATTCTGAACACCAATGTCGCGGTCTATATCGGGATCATCTATACCTATCTGCCGTTCATGATCCTGCCGATCTATTCGACGCTGGAGCGAATGGATGACAGCCTGTTGGAAGCGGCCGAAGACCTTGGGTGTTCGCGGCTGACGGCCTTCTGGCTGGTGACGCTGCCACTGTCGAAGAACGGGATCATCGCGGGGTGCTTCCTTGTCTTCATCCCGGTGATGGGCGAATTCGTGATCCCGTCGCTGCTGGGCGGGTCGCAGACTCTGATGATCGGCAAGGTGCTGTTCGAGGAATTCTTCAACAACCGCGACTGGCCGGTGGCGAGCGCGGTGGCGGTGATCCTGCTGTTGATCCTGATCATTCCCATTGTGCTGTTCCAGCGCAACGAGCAGAAGCAGCGGGAGGCGGAAGGATGAGGGGCCGCAAAACTCTTGAGAAGAGTTTTGCCAAAAGCTTTCTCAAAGCTTTTGGCGCTCCGGCGTGGAAGGCTGTGCGATGAGACGCCTGTCATGGTTCAACACGACGTCCCTGACGCTGGGCTTTGCGTTCCTGTACCTGCCGATGGTCATTCTGGTGATCTACAGCTTCAACGCATCGCAGCTTGTGACTGTCTGGGCGGGATTCTCGACCAGGTGGTATGGCGAGCTGTTGCAGAACGAGGCGTTCCTCGATGCGGCCTGGGTCACGTTGCAGGTGGCGGTCGTCAGCTCCACCATCGCGACGGTGCTGGGCACGATGGCGGCCTATGTGCTGGTGCGCGCCGGGCGATTCTGGGGCCGGACGCTGTTTTCGGGCATGATCTATGCGCCGCTGGTGATGCCCGAGGTGATCACGGGCTTGTCGCTCTTGCTTTTGTTCATCGGGATCGGGCTGGACCGGGGGGTGCTGACGATCATCCTGGCGCACACGACCTTTTCGATGTGTTTCGTGTCGGTCGTGGTATCCTCGCGGCTGATCAGTTTCGACAGGTCGCTGGAAGAGGCGGCGCTGGACCTGGGCTGTTCCCCGTTCCAGGCGTTCCGGCTGGTCACACTGCCGATCATCGCGCCGGCGGTGATTTCCGGTTGGTTGCTGGCATTCACGCTGTCGCTGGACGACCTGGTGATCGCCAGCTTTACCGCCGGGCCGTCGGCCACGACGCTGCCGATCAAGATCTGGTCGTCGATCAGGCTGGGCGTCAGCCCCGAGATCAATGCGCTGTCGACGATCCTGATCGCGATCGTGGCGGTGGGAGTCATCGGCGCGTCGCTGATTTCCAAGCGCCAGCTGCTGCGGCAGGACGCCGATGAAAAGGCCGCGGTGCGGGCCGAGGCGTGAGCATGCTCAAACGAATCTGGGAAGACGGCGCTTACGGCGCCGCGCCGGTGGCCGATTGCTGGTGGGCCGATACCGTGCCGCCGGGCGATTGGCCGGCGTTGCAGGGCGACACGACGACCGAGGTCGCGGTCATCGGCGCAGGGTTCACCGGGCTGAACGCGGCGCTTGCCCTGGCCGAGTCGGGCGTCGGCGTGACCGTGCTGGAGGCGCAGCATCCGTTCTGGGGCGCGTCGGGGCGCAATGGCGGGTTCTGTTGCCTGGGCGGGGCCAAGGCCAGCCATGCCACCATGAAAGCGAAGTTCGGCGAGGCCGAGGCGCGTGGATTTGCGCAGGCGGAACTGGCGGCGGTCGCGCATGTGGGCGGCCTGATCGACCGGCTGGGGCTGGATGTCGACTGCCATTCGGAAGGCGAGACGCAGCTGGCGCACCGCCCACGCGATTTCGACGCGATGCGCGAGGATGTCGAGGCGACGCGGGCTCTTTATGGTGTCACGCCGACCATTACCCCGCCAGACGAGCTGGCGCAGGTGGGGCTTCGGGGGCCGTTTTACGGCGCGTCGACCATGCCGATCGGCTTTGCCCTCAACCCGCGGAAATACGCGCTTGGCCTGTGCCAGGCGGCCGAGGCGGCGTGGGCCGTGGTGCATGGGCACAGCCCGGTCACCCGGATCGAGAGTTTGGCCGATGGGCGCTATCGGCTGCACACCGATAAAGGCTCTGTTACAGCCGAAAAAATCATTATCGCCACGAACGGCTATAGCTCGGACAACCTGCCCGACTGGATGGACGGGCGGTACCTGCCGACACAATCGAGCGTGATCGTCACGCGGCCCATGAGCGATGACGAGCTGGCCGCGCAGGGCTGGACCAGCCGGCAGATGTGCTACGATTCACGGCACCTGCTGCACTATTTCCGCCTGATGCCGGACAACCGGATGCTGATGGGGATGCGCGGCGGGCTGCGGCATTCGCCCGGCACCGAGGCGCAGATCAGGGCGATGATCCGCGCCGATTTCGAAAAGATGTTTCCCGCCTGGACGCATGTGGAAACGCCACATTATTGGTCCGGCTTCGTGTGCTTGTCGCGCGACCTGATGCCTTATGCAGGGCCGATTCCCGAGATGCCGGGCGGGTTCGCGGCGTTCGCCTATCACGGGAACGGGGTGTCGATGGGCAGTTACGCCGGGCGTCTGTTGGCAGATCTGGTTCGTGGCCAGACGCCCGAGACGCCCTATCCCGCACCGTTGCGACATACGCCGCGCAAGTTCCCGCTGGGCCGGTTTCGCCGGATGCTGATGCGGCCGGCCTACCTGCATTACGCCTGGCTCGATCGCTAGCCCTGCGGGGTCTTTGCCGCCTTGGCCTTTCCGCGTTGAAGGCCAAGCTGACGTTCGCGCAGGATAATGATGATCCCGGCCAGCACGATCAGCGCGGCGCCGATCAGCATTTGCGATGTCGGCACCTCGTCGAAGATGAAGTACCCGATGGCGATGGCGAACAGCATCGAGGCGTAGTCGAAGGGCGCGATGACGCTGGCATCGGCAAAGCGGTAGGCGGAGGTCAGGAAGATCTGGGCGAGCCCGCCGAAGAGACCGGCGAGCACGAGGTAAACAGTCTCCGTTCCGCCCGGAATGACCCATCCGAAGGGCAGGGTCAGCAACGACAGCAGCGTCGAGGTAAGCGAGAAATAAAATACGATCGCACTGGTCTGTTCGGTCTGGACCAGCTTGCGGATGTAGATCTGCGCCAGCGCGGCACAGACCGCGCCCAGAAGGACCAGCACCGCGCCGACCGCCTGCGCGGTTTCCACCGTCGGCCCGCCCAGCGTGGTCAGGCGCGGCGTCAGCACCACCAGAACGCCGACGAGGCCCAACGCCACGGCGGCAAGTCGAAAGACGCCGACCTTTTCATCGAGAAACATCGCCGCGAAGACCACCACCAGCAGCGGGGCGGCATAGCTGAGCGCCGTGACTTCGGGCAGGGGCAACAGGCCGAGACCGGCAAACGTCAGGCCCATTGCCGTGGTGCCGACGAAGCCGCGCCAGAAATGGCCCATGCGCGACGCCACTTTCAGGCCCGTGGACATTTCCCCGCGGATCGCGAGCCAGGCGAGGATCACCGGGATTGCGAAGAACGAGCGGAAGAAAACCGCCTGTCCTGGTGGAACAGTGTCTGATGCGGCCTTGATCAGGGCCGACATGACGATGAACAGCGTCACCGCGACAAGCTTGAGGGCAATACCCTTGAGAGGTTTCATGGAGCGTCTCCGTCCCATTGACCTGACCGAAAGTAGTGGCAAAATCAATCTACAAGCGTGCAAGGCCGCTATGACGCGAATGATCCAGGCTGGGCCACGGCACGTAACGCTCTATCATTACGGAGTATGATGATGCGCTTTCTTCTCGGCCTCGTGGCCGCTGTTTTCGCCCTTCCCGCGCTTGCGCTGGACCTGCAATCCACCTTCACCAATATTGACGGCGGCACGCACCGATTGTCGCATTGGCAAGGTCAGCCGGTGCTGGTGGTGAACACCGCGTCGATGTGCGGGTTCACCGGGCAATATTCGGATTTGCAGGCGCTTTACGACACCTACCGCGACCGGGGACTGGTGGTGCTGGCCGTGCCGTCGGACGATTTCAACCAGGAGCTGGCGAGCGAGGACGAGGTCAAGGATTTCTGCGAGGTGAACTATGACCTGACCTTGCCGATGACCGGCATCACCAAGGTACGGGGCGCGGACGCGCATCCTTTCTATCGCTCGGTCGCACAGGAAGCCGGGTTCACGCCGCGCTGGAACTTCAACAAGATCCTGCTGAGCCCCGAGGGCAAGGTCGTGGGCACCTACGGTTCGCCCGTCAAGCCGATGTCGTCCACGATCACCGGCGAGATCGAGAAGATGCTGGCCCGGACGGGCGGCTGATCGGCGTGATCGCGTCGGCCTCCTTGCTGGGGGCGATGCTGTACAGCTTGCGATATGCGCGCGAGAAATGCGTGGGGCTTGTGAAACCGCAGAGAACGCTGATGTCGGTGATGCTCATCTCGGTCTGACGCAGCAGATTTCGAGCCTTTTCCAGCCGAATTTCGAGGTAATAGCGGCTGGGCGAGATATTGAGGAAGGCCATGAAAAGTCGCTCCAACTGCCGCACCGAGACGCCGACCATCGCCGCCAGTTCACTGAGCTTCAGTGGGTCTTCGATATTGCCGCGCATGATCTCGATCGCCTGCGTCAGACGGCGGTTGCCACGCCCGACGCGGGCGGGCAGCGACAGGCGCTGCGACTGGCTGTGGTCGCGCGGCGCGGTATAGACCATCTGCTCGGCCACGTATTCCACCAGTTTGGGCCCGTAATCCTCGCCGATGAGGTGCAGCATGAGGTCCATCGAGGAGGCACCACCGGCACAGGAAAACACGCGGCCGTCCACCGAATAGATCGTGTCCTGCACGGTGACCTGCGGCAGCGCCTCGGTCAGGGCATCGACATATTCCCAATGGGTGCTGACCCGCCGCCCCGCGATCAGCCCCGCCAGCGCGAGGGTATAGGCGCCGCTGCTGAGCGAGCCGAAACTGATACCCTTGCGCGTCTCGCGGCGCAGCCAGGCAAGTACGTCCTTGGTGCTGCCCGCCGCAGCCGCATGTCCGGCACAGACCACCAGCGTATCGTCGCGGCGCAACTCCTCCAGCGCGCCGTCGACGGCCACGGTGACACCATTCCAGGCCCGCGCGACGGCGCCATCGGCACTGAGAAGGCGCCATTCATAGTAGTCGCGGGTGCTGGATTGCCGGTTCGCGAGACTGAGGGTTTCCAGCGCACAGGTGAAGCCCAGCATGGAAAAGCCGGGGATCAGCAGGAAGACATACCGTTTCGGCGGTTGGGTGCTGTCGCGCATCGAGAGGTCCCTGGCTGTGGGTCACGAAAGGCTCCCCGGCGGGAGGCATGATCGTGTACTCTTCATCCTGACCGGCCCTGCCCGTCGCGTTTGATTTCGGCACGAAGATGTCCGCAGGCGACATGACTCGACCCGATCCGCCAAATTCGGCCTGCACCGGTGCATCGCCTCAGGACACGCCCCAGTCCATCACCACCTTGCCGGAATTGCCCGAGATCATCGCGGCGAAGCCTTCCTCGAACGCGTCGATGCCGATCCGGTGCGTAATCAGGCCGGACACGTCCAGCCCCGACTGCACCAGCGCGATCATCTTGTACCACGTCTCGTACATTTCGCGGCCGTAGATACCCTTGATATGCAGCATCTTGAAAATGACGGTGTTCCAGTCGACCGGGAATTCGGTGGGAGCGATGCCCAGCAGGGCGACCTTGCCGCCGTTGTTCATGCGCGCGATCATCTGTTGCATGGCCGCCGAGGCGCCGGACATTTCAAGGCCAACGTCGAAGCCTTCGGTCATGCCGATCTGATCCATCACGTCGCGCAGCTGTTCGCGGCTGGTATCGACCACGTGTTGCACGCCCATCTTTTGGGCGAGGTCTAGGCGATAGGGGTTGATGTCGGTGATCACGGTCTTTCGCGCGCCGACCTTCTGCGCCACGAGAGCGCCCATGATGCCGATGGGGCCGGCGCCGGTGACCAGCACATCCTCGCCCACCAGGTCAAAGCTGAGCGCGGTGTGCACCGCGTTGCCGAACGGGTCGAAGATGGCGGCGATCTCGTCGGGGATATCCTCGGGGATCGGCACCACGTTGGATTCGGGGATGCAGAGATACTCGGCAAAGCTGCCGGGGCGGTTGACGCCGACGCCCTTGGTGTTGCGGCAGAGGTGCCCACGCCCGGCGCGGCAGTTGCGGCAGGCGCCACAGACGATGTGCCCCTCGCCGCTGACTCGCTGGCCGATCCGGTATTTCAGCGCGGCGGGGCCCATATCGACGATCTCGCCCACGAATTCGTGGCCGACGACCATGGGCACGGGCACGGTCTTGGCGCTGAATTCGTCCCATTTCCAGATATGCACGTCAGTGCCGCAAATGGCCGATTTCTTGACCTTGATCAGCACGTCGCTCGGCCCCGGTTCGGGGACCGGCACGTGTTCCATCCACAGGCCCGGTTCGGGTTTGGACTTCACGAGGGCTTTCATCTGGTTCTGCATGGTCTAGTCCCACAAATCGGTGCTGAGATACTTGAGGCCGCTGTCGCACATCACGATAGCGATTGTGCCGCCCTGTTCCACGCCGCCCAGAAGCTGGATCGCGCCGGCAAGGTTGGCCCCGGCGGAATAGCCGGCGAATATGCCCTCGGTGCGGGCCAGCAGGCGGGCGGCCTCGGCGGCGTCGCGGCCGGAAACAGTGACTGTTCCGGCCAGATTGGCGTTTTTCAGATGCGTGAGGTCCGGCATGGAATAGCCGCCGCCCTGGATCGGATGGCCGGGTTTGTCAGGGTCGATGCCGTAACAGCGCACGCCTTTTGGGCCAAGATAGGCCGCTACCCCGGCCAGCGTGCCGCCGGAGCCGACGAAGTCGCAAAAGGCGGTGACTGCGCCGCCCGACTGCGCCCAGATCTCTGGCCCGGTGCCCATCTCGTGCGCCATGGGATTGCCCGCCCGCTCGAACTGGTCGGCGCGGTAGGCGCCTCTCTCCGCGGTGATGTCCTGCGCGGCGGCCTCGACCAGCGCGAGGTCCGCGCCCGATACCTCGCCCTTGCGGCTGCCATTGGCCTGCGGGACGAGGATCACCTCTGCCCCCAACGCCCGCATCATCCGGGCGCGCTCCTCGGAATTGCCTTCGCTCATCACCGCGACGAACGGATGCCCCAAGACGCCACAGACGATGGCGAGACCCGTGCCCATGTTGCCCGAGGTAAGTTCCACCACCGTCTGGCCCGGCGCAAGCTCGCCCGTGGCACGCGCGCCTTCGATGATCGCCCGCGCCGCGCGGTCCTTCTTGGAAAAGCCCGGCATCAGGTAATCGAGCTTGGCGAGGATGCAGCCGTCGAGGTTCAATGCGTCTCTGATCCGGCTCAATTCGACCAAGGGGGTCTCTCCCATGGCCTCGATGACGGAGGGCAGGACGGTCACGGGATGACCTCCAGTTCACGGCCCACCGCCTCGAACGCGTCGATGGCGCGGTCCAGCATGGGCCGCGTCAGGGCCGCGCTCATCTGGGTGCGGATGCGGTCCTGTTCGCGCGGCACGACAGGAAAGCTGAAGGCGGTGACATAGACGCCGCGGTCGTTCAGCCGTTTGGCCATCTCCTGCGCCAGCTTGGGGTCGCGCAGCATGACGGGGATGATCGCATGCTGCCCGGGCAACAGCTCGAAGCCCAGCTTGCCCATCCGCTCGCGGAAATACGCGGCGTTGTCCCAAAGCTGGCCTCGCAAGGCGTCGCCCCGTTCCTCCAAAAGGTCAAATACGCGCAAGGACGCGGCGGCGATGACCGGGGCCAGCGTGTTGGAAAACAGGTAAGGCCGCGAGCGCTGGCGCAGCCATTCCACAACCGGCGCGCTGGCCGCGGTATAGCCGCCCGAGGCACCGCCCATCGCCTTGCCCAGCGTGCCGGTCAGGATATCGACGCGGCCCATGACGCCGCAATGTTCATGGCTGCCGCGCCCGGTGTCGCCCAGGAACCCGGTGGCGTGGCAGTCATCGACCATGACCATCGCGTCATAGCGCTCGGCCAGGTCGCAGATCTGGTCCAGCTTGGCGATATAGCCATCCATGCTGAACACCCCGTCGGTGGCGATCAGGCGGTGGCGCGCGCCCTCCGCCTCTTTCAGGCAGCGTTCCAGATCCGCCGTGTCACTGTTGGCATAGCGATAGCGCTGCGCCTTGCACAGGCGCACACCGTCGATGATGCTGGCGTGGTTCAGGGCGTCGGATATGATGGCGTCCTCGGGACCCAGAATCGTCTCGAACAAACCTGCATTCGCGTCGAAGGCGGCGGCGTACAGGATGCTGTCATCGGTCCCCAGGAAGTCTGCAATCCGGGCTTCCAACGCCTTGTGCTCTTCCTGCGTGCCGCAGATAAAGCGCACGCTGGCCATGCCGAACCCGTAGCGGTCGAGCGCGGCGTGCGCGGCGGCAATCACCTCCGGATCGTCGGCAAGGCCAAGGTAATTGTTGGCACAAAGGTTCACGACCTCGTGCCCGCCTTCCAGCGTGACCTCGCCCGCCTGCATCGAGGTGATTACCCGTTCGGTCTTGTAAAGCCCGTCATCGCGCAGCCCGTCGAGGCGACCGGCAATATCCGCGTCAAATTTCTCGGCCGCCCGCATGGTGCGCTCCCTCTGGCGTTCATCGTTCCTCGAATACTCAATGTAACAGCTGCCGATCACAAGCGCAGCCATCAGATGGGTGACCCGGTCACGCGGCGATGCGCGGCCGGCCGCTGACCTCGACGGTGATTGTGGCCTCGAGGAAAACCTCGCGCGCCTCGGCCTGCGCGGTCTTGATGTCGCGGGAAATGTCCGTCTGAAGATCCTCCGCGCCAGCGGCGAGGGCTGTCTGACGTGCATCGGATTTCAACACGTCTTCGAGCCGTTCCATGGCTTCGTCGGACTCGACGAAATCCTCCGGCCCGGTTTCCAGATGCACGCGAAAGCGGCCCTCGGCGGGGCTGGTGATGGTGCCCTGCCGCCGGATCGTGACGCGCCCGACCACCGCGCCGATGGCATTGGCGACCCCGGCATGTTCGGGCAGGATCATGTCGCAGCCAAGCCGCGCGCCGACCGCCGGATAATAGCTGCTGGCCGAGGCGCCCAGCCCGATCACTGGCACGTTCAGCCCGGTATCGAGCCGCACCAATCCGCGATGCCGGTCCAGCCCTTTCTGCATCAGGACATGCCGCGCCAGCTGTGCGGCAGGCAGGCCGAAGTCGTGGTCGTCCTCGGCAAAAGCAGTCTCTAACAAGGCCAGACTCGTCTGGTGGGTCAGTTGATCGACGATCACCTGCGCCATCGCCTCGGGGTCGGGGCACAGGCGGTTGCCATTGCCGGTGCGCTTGCGGCCGACCAGTTGCACGGCCTTGCGCGCGGCCCCGGCATCCCAGGCATCGAGCCGCCCCAGCACGTGGCTGGCATCGGACGGCGTGACGCCGGCCACCTGCACGAGGCCTCGCGCCACCAACCGCCGCAACGCCGCGCCGTCCATCCGGTTGCGCAGCACCGTGCCCAGCGGCTGAACGCCAGTGCCGATCCGCTCCAGCAGCGCAGTGTCTTTCGGCCCCAGTCCGTCCGCGTCCACGCCCGGCACGATGCGCACGAACCGGCCATCATGTTCGCCCGGCGTGTCGTTGCGCAACTGGTCGTCCAGCACGGCGTGCAGGGCGACGGGATCTTCCAACGCGATCAGGCTGACCGGCACCACCCGGCGCGGGCCCAGCGTGACGCCGCCAACCAACCCTTCGTCGATCACGTGCACCTCGCTGTCGCCGCCGAGGCCGGTGGTGCACATCGCAACCGCCTCGACCATGGTGCGCCACGGACCCACCTGCGCGCCCGCCGGGTCGATCATCGGGCGGCCGTCGCGCAGCACAGCGACATCCGTGGTGGTGCCGCCGATATCCGAGACCAGCGCGTGATCGGCGCCGGTCATCCAGCGCGCGCCGACGATGCTGGCGGCCGGGCCGCTGAGAATGGTCTCGATGGGGCGTTCCCGCGCCTGGGCGCTGGAAATGAGCGCGCCATCGCCGCGCACCACCATCAGCGGAGCGTCGATGCCGAACCGGTTCAGCGTCGCCTCGGCCTTTTCGATCAGCCGCGCGATCATCCCGATCAGCCGCGCATTCAGCAGCGCGGTCAGCGCCCGCTTCGGGCCATTCAGCTTGGCCGACAGGTGATGTGAGCAGCTGACCGGCTTGCCGGTCGCGGCGCGGATCATCTCGGCCACGCGCAACTCGTGGCTGGGGTTGCGGGTGGCGAACTGGCTGGCGACGGCGAAGGCAGAGGCACCCAATTCAGTGTCTAACCAAGCGGAAAGGGCGCTTTCATCTAATTGTGCCGCCTCGCTGCCCGCGTGGTTGTGCCCGCCGCTCATCACGAGTGCGGGATCCCCGGCCAGCGCCTCTGTCAGGCCATGCGTGTCAAGATCACGCTCACGAAACCCGATACAGACCAGCCCGACGCGACCGCCCTGCCCCTCGACCAGCGCATTCGTGGCCAGCGTGGTGGACAGCGAGGCAAGCCCGATCTGATCGGACGTCACACCGCTTTTCGCCAGCACCGCCTCGATTGCGTCACCGATGCCGATCGACAGGTCCTGGCGCGTGGTCAGCGCCTTGGCGCTTGCGATCACCTCACGCTCGTCGCGCACCAGAACCGCGTCGGTATAGGTGCCGCCAGTATCCACGCCCAACAGAATTGCCATGAGTGTCCCCTTTGTCTGGGTTCTGGCTTACGGGAAATCGAGGGCTAATCGCGCCCGTTTGCGGCATGATCGAGACGCTTTACCGCCCATTGCGCCGCATCGGCCACGGTAGCGTCCGGGTCGTCGCACAGATCCTGCGCCACCGGTCGCAGGTTGGGGCGGCCCGAATTGCCTATGGCGTACAGCACGTTGCGCACGAAGCGATCGCGCCCGATGCGCTTGATCGGACTGCCGGAAAACCGCGCCCGAAATCCGGCATCATCCAGTTGGGCCAGCTCTGCCAGCGGCGGCGTGACAAGATCGTCGCGCGCGTGATAGCGCAGTTCGGTGGCCTCGACCGCGAACTTGTTCCAAGGGCAGACCGCAAGGCAATCGTCACAGCCATAAATCCGGTTGCCCATCTTTTCGCGCAAGTCCTCGTCCACCGGACCCTTGTGCTCAATCGTCAGGTAGGAAATGCAGCGCCGCGCATCCAGCTGGTAGGGCGCGGGAAAGGCATCGGTCGGGCACACGTCAAGACAGGCCCGGCAAGAGCCGCAATGGTCAACTTCCGCCGGATCAGTGTCTATTTCCAGCGTGGTGAACACCGACCCGATGAAAAACCAACTGCCCATGTCGCGGCTGACCAGGTTGGTGTGCTTGCCCTGCCAGCCCAGCCCTGCCGCCTCGCCCAGCGGCTTTTCCGGCACCGGGGCGGTATCGACGAACACCTTCACCTCGCCGCCGCCTTCCGCGATCAGCCAACGCGCGAGCCGCTTCAGCCGTTTCTTCACCACATCGTGGTAGTCGCGGTTGCGGGCATAGACCGAGACCGTACCAACCTCGGGGTCGTCCAGCGTCGCCATCGGGTCACTCTCGGGCGTATAGCTTTCGCCCAGCATGATCACGGAGCGCGCCTCGGGCCACAGCACATCGGGCGCGCCGCGCCACTGCGCCCGGTCGGCCAGCCACGCCATCTGTCCGTGATAGCCCTTGTCCAGAAAGGCCGCCAACCGCTCGGGCACCTGCGGCACGTCACCCGGGCGGCACACACGGCAAAGGTCGAAGCCTTCGGCCAGGGCCTGCGCCACCAGTCTCTGTTTCAGCCCATCCATGCTTTTTCTTGGCCCAAATACTCTGGGGTGAGGCCGCAGGCCGAGGGGCAAAGCCCCTCATTAGGTGCCGCATATCCGGGGAGCGCAAAACCGGTCCCCACTTTTGCGCGACACGCTTTAAAAATCAAGGTCGGCATAATGCGCCGGCGGCGGGAAACCCGGCACCTGGTCGGCCAGGATGCTGCGGAAGGCCGGGCGCGACTTGATCTTGGCGTACCAGTCCTTGACCACTTCGGAGCGGTTCCAGTCCACGTCCGAGATATAATCGAGGCTGGAAAGGTGCGCGGCGGCGGCGAAATCGGCGAGCGTCATCACGTCGCCAGCCAGCCAGCGGCGGCGGTCCAGCAGCCACGCCATGTAATCGAGGTGGAACTTGATCGCCTTGGCGCCCGCCTTGACGTTGCTGCTGTCGGGAAAGCCCTGGCCCATGACCTTCTTGTTCACCCGCTCATAAAGAAGCTTGGAAGACACCTCGTTGTGGAACTTGTCATCGAACCAGCCCACAAGGCGCCGCACCTCGTAGCGGCCTTCATGCGCCTTGGGCAGCAGGGCAGGCTCGGGGTACTTGTCTTCGAGGTACTCGCAGATCGGCGTGCTTTCCGCCAGGGTCATGCCGTCGAGACGCAGCACCGGCACCTTGCCCGCCGGGTTGCGGCGCAGGAAATCGGGATCGGCCTCCCAGTAGCGTTCCTCGACCAACTCGCATTCGATCCGCTTTTCCGCGAGGCAGAGCCGCACCTTCCGGCAGAAGGGGGAGAGGGGAACGTGGTATAGCTTGGCCATGTCTACTCCGGGCGGCTGGCGAAAATCTGTTCTTCAATGCCCGCAATCTGCGCCCATTTCAATCCTCGAAACACGCCGCGCGCCCGTCACGGCGAATCGTGGCCGCCCCGTCCATGATACCGGCGGCGCGCTTGCGGGTCGCGCTGCTGGGCTGGGACGCAGAGCGGCCCTTGGGGTTGGGCAGGATGGCGGCAAGCCGCGCCGCCTGCACGTCACTCAGCGCGTCCGGGGCCACGTCGAAATAATGCCGCGCGGCGGCGTCGATGCCGAAGATGCCTTCGTCGAACTCGGCCACGTTCAGATAGACCTCGATGATCCGACGCTTGGACCAGAGCAGCTCGACCACCGGGGTCAGAGCCGCTTCGAGCGCCTTTCGGGTCCAACTGCGCCCGTGCCAGAGATAGACATTCTTGACGACCTGTTGGCTCAGGGTCGAGGCGCCCCGCCCGCTGCCGTCTTCCAGCGCGTCGCGGATGGCGTTCATGTCGAAACCCCAGTGCAGGCAGAAGTTGGCGTCTTCGGCTGCTACCAGGGACCGCGCCATCACCGGGGTAACGTCACTCAGCGACACCCACTGGTGCCGGATCTCGCCCAGGCGAAAGGCTTCCTGCTTCATGTAAAGCGTGTCGGGCGGGGCCCACCAGCGATGTGCCAGGATCGTGCCGCAGACGATCACCACGACGATCAGGAACACGCGCACGATCCAGACACGCGCCCACACCACGGGGGCGGCGATGCGATCCATCACCGAGGGCTTGGATTTTCTGCTGCGTGTTTTCCTGGCCATCGCTGCCCGCAATAGTGCAAACCGGGGTCCGATGGTCAATCGACAGTTTCTTCCGGCCCAAGGTATCCCGGCCGGGGGCATGGCTTGCATTCCCCCAGCCGAAGTATGATTCAGCCCCTATTCCGCCGGAATGGCGCTGTCCTCGATGCCGATGGGATGCTCCAGCTTGCCCAGCATTTCCTTGGGGCAGACCTGCACGAACTTGTCTTTCTCGGCCTCCCAGTATTGCAGGATCTCGGCGGCGCGGCGGCTGCCGGTTTCCTCGACATGACGCTCGATCAGGTCCTTGAGCTGGGTCAGCCAGTGCAGCTCGGTGACCGGGCAGGTCACCACCGACTCGCGGTTGATCAGCTTGTCCGTGTCGCCCTCTGGATCATAGAGGAAGGCCATGCCGCCGGTCATGCCCGCGGCAAAGTTCGCGCCGACGGAGCCAAGGATCACGGCCATCCCGCCGGTCATGTATTCGCAGCCGTTGCTGCCGCAGCCCTCGATCACGACCTTGGCGCCAGAGTTGCGCACGGCAAAGCGTTCGCCCGCGCGACCGGCGGCAAAGAGGTACCCTTCGGTCGCACCGTAAAGGACGGTGTTGCCGATGATGGTGTTATCGGCGGCCTCAAGCGGGCTGACCATGGGGGGGCGCACCACGACAGTGCCGCCCGACAGGCCCTTGCCGACATAGTCGTTGGCATCGCCCGACACCTCGATCTTGAGCCCCGGTGCCGCGAAGGCGCCCAGGGACTGACCCGCGCTGCCCGTCAGCTTGACGGTCAGGTGATCGGGTTGCAGCGCGTTGCGCATGCCGAAGTTGCGGACGATATGGCTGCTGACGCGGGTGCCCACGGTGCGGTGCGTGTTCTGGACCGCATAGTGAAGCTGCATCTTCTCGCCATCGTTGAGGAACCGCGCGGCATCCCGCACGATTTCGGCGTCCAGCGTATCGGGCACCTCGTTGCGCGGCTTGTTGCGGTCATAGGTGATGTGCTGCGCCCCATCCACGGTGATCAGCATCGGGTTGAGGTCCAGGTCATCGAGATGCGCCGAGCCACGGCTGACCTGGGTCAGCAGATCGGCACGTCCGATTACGTCATCGAGGCTGCGCGCGCCGATGCTGGCCAGCACCTCGCGCACTTCCTGGGCGTAGAAGGTGATCAGGTTCACCACCTTGTCGGCATTGCCGGTGAACTTCTCGCGCAACGACTCGTCCTGGGTACATACGCCGACGGGGCATGTGTTGGACTGGCACTGGCGCACCATGATGCAGCCCATGGCGATCAGCGCGGCGGTGCCGATGCCGTATTCCTCGGCCCCCATCATCGCGGCCATGACGATGTCGCGCCCGGTGCGCAGCCCGCCATCGGTCCGCAGGGTGATGCGGCTGCGCAGGTTGTTCATCGACAGAACCTGGTGCGCCTCGGTCAGGCCCATTTCCCAGGGCAGGCCGGCATATTTGATCGACGTGGCGGGGGACGCGCCCGTGCCGCCATTGTGGCCCGATATCAGGATCACGTCGGCCTTGGCCTTGGCCACACCGGCGGCGATGGTGCCGACACCGGATTGCGACACCAGCTTGACGCAGACCTTCACGGTCGGGTTGATCTGTTTCAGGTCATAGATCAGCTGCGCCAGATCCTCGATCGAGTAGATGTCGTGGTGCGGCGGCGGCGAAATGAGTGTCACGCCTTCGGTCGAGTGCCGCAGACGCGCGATCAGCTTGGTCACCTTCATGCCCGGAAGCTGGCCACCCTCACCGGGCTTGGCGCCCTGGGCGACCTTGATTTCAAGCTCTTCGCATTGGTTGAGGTATTCCGCCGTCACGCCGAAGCGGCCCGACGCGACCTGCTTGATCTTGGCCGATGGGTTGTCGCCGTTGGGTTCTGGCACGAAATGCGCCGGATCCTCGCCGCCCTCGCCACTGTCAGAGCGCGCGCCGATGCGGTTCATGGCGACGTTCAGCGTCTTGTGCGCCTCGGGGCTAAGCGCCCCCAGCGACATGCCGGGCGTGACGAAGCGTTTGCGGATCGCGGTAACGCTTTCCACCTCTTCCAGCGGCACGGCCTCGCCCATGGGCTTGATCGCCATCAGGTCGCGCAGGTGAATCGGCGGGTTGGCCTGCATCGCCTGGCTGTAGCGTTTCCACAGCTCGAAGCTGGCCTTGTTGCAGGCCATCTGCATCATGTGCATCGTCTGCGCACCCCAGGCGTGGGTTTCGCCCGATTTGCGCGACTTGTAGAAGCCGCCGATCGGCAGCACGTGCTTGCCGCCGCGGAAGGCCGTGGCGTGGATTTCCTCCAGCTTGGCCTGGATGCCGCTGACACCGATGCCGGAGATGCGGCTGACAAGGCCCGGGAAGTACTCGGCGCACATGGCGCGGGAAAGGCCTACAGCCTCGAAATTCAGACCGCCGCGATAGGACGAGATGACACTGATGCCCATCTTCGACATGATCTTCAGAAGGCCTTGGTCGATGGCGAGGCGATAGCGCGCCACGGCTTCGGTCAGCGAACAATCCAGCAGGCCGCGTTCGATCCGGTCGGCGAGGCTGTCCTCGGCGAGGTAGGCGTTGACCACGGTCGCGCCCGCGCCGATCAGAACGGCAAAGTAATGCGGGTCGATGCATTCCGCAGACCGCACGTTGAGGCTGGTGAAGGTGCGCAGACCCTTGCGGGTCAGGTGGCTGTGCACCGCGCTGGTGGCCAGGATCATCGGCATGGCGATGCGCGTCTCGTTGACGCCCTGGTCGGTCAGCACGATATGCCCAGCGCCAGAGCGCACGGCATCCTCGGCCTCGGCGCGAATCCGTTCCAGCCCGGCCTTGAGCGCGCCTTTCCCGGATTCGAAGGTACAGTCGATCTCGCAGACGTCGGCGTTCAGGCTTTCCAGCATCGCCTGCCACTGCGCGTTGCCGACAAAGGGGCTTTCCAGCACCATGATCTCGGTCTGGCTGCTGGACTCGTCCAAAACGTTCTTGAGGTTGCCGAACCGGGTCTTCAGGCTCATCACGCGGAATTCGCGTAGGCTGTCGATCGGCGGGTTGGTCACCTGGCTGAAGTTCTGGCGGAAATAGTGACTGAGTGGGCGGTATTTCTTGGACAGGACCGCGCTGGGCGTGTCGTCACCCATGCTGGCCACGACCTCCTTGCCGTCCTCGGCCATGGGGGCGAGAACCTGTTCCAGTTCTTCCACGGAATAGCCCGCGGCAATCTGGCGGCGGCGCAGCTCCGTGCCCTCGCAGGTCGCCGTCTCGGTCACCCCGGCAAGGCGCTCATCGAGGTCGGTGATCTTGCCCACCCATTCATCAAAGGGCAGGGCGCGGGCCATTTTGTCCTTGATCTCGGTGTCGTGGTAAAGAACGCCCTTCTGCGTGTCGACGGCCAGCATCTGGCCCGGGCCCAGCGCGCCTTTTTCGCGCACGGTGGCCTCGTCGATCGGCACCATCCCGGCCTCGGACCCCGCGATCACAAGGCCGTCGCCCGTCACCACATACCGCATCGGGCGCAACCCGTTCCGGTCGAGCCCGGCACAGACCCAGCGGCCATCGGTCATGGCAAGTGCTGCGGGGCCGTCCCACGGCTCCATCACCGAGTTGCAGTAGGAGTACATGTCGCGCCACGCCTGCGGCAGTTCCTCGGCCTGCTTGGACCAGCTTTCGGGCACCAGCATGGTTTTCGCCATGGGCGCCGAGCGTCCGGCGCGCACCAGGACCTCGAAAACAGAGTCTAATGCGGCGGAATCCGACGATCCTTGGGCGATGATCGGCTTGATGTCGTCGGCCATTTCACCAAAAGACTGCGAGGCCATGCGGATCTCGTGGCTTTTCATCCAGTTGGTGTTGCCCTTCAGCGTGTTGATCTCGCCGTTATGGGCCAGCATGCGGAAGGGCTGCGCCAGCCACCATTGCGGGAAGGTGTTGGTGGAATAACGCTGGTGGTAGATGGCGAAGTTCGACTTGAACCGCTCGTCCTTGAGGTCGGGATAGAACTCCGCGACCTGCTCGGCCAGCATCATGCCCTTGTAGATGATGCTGCGGCAGCTGAGCGACGCGATGTAAAGCTGCCCGACACCGGCGGCGGCGGCGGCTTTCTCGATCCGGCGGCGGATGACGTAAAGCTCGCGCTCGAAATCTTCGACATCGATACCCTTGGCGTTGGAAATAAGGATTTGCTCGATCTCGGGGCGGGTCGCGTTTGCCTTTTCGCCCAGCACGCTGATATCCACGGGCACGTGGCGCCAGCCGTAGATATAGTGCCCCATGCGCAGCACTTCGGTTTCCACGATGGTCCGGCAGGTTTCCTGCGCCCCGAAATCGGTGCGCGGCAGAAAGACCTGACCAACGGCGAGAAGTTGATCTTCGCGCGGCTCGTGTCCGGTGCGGCGCACCTGGTCATAGAAAAACGGCGCGGGAATCTGGATATGGATGCCGGCGCCATCGCCGGTCTTGCCATCGGCATCGACGGCGCCCCGGTGCCAGATCGCCTTGAGCGCGTCGATCCCGGCCTCGACCACCTTGCGGCTTTCCTTGCCGTTGACGGACACCACAAGGCCGACACCACAGGAGGAATGCTCTTCCTCGTGGGCGTACATGCCGTTTTCTGCCGTCCAGTTGCGCTTGGCCTCTTCGCCAGCGGCCCAGGTTTCATCGAATTTCGTCATCACTATACCCCTTCAATGGGTGCGGGCATGGCCCGAAAAACAGTCTCTAACGTGGCGGAAAACGCTTATTCCGCCGCCACCGCCGTTGCGCCGGCGTCCATCTCTTCAAGAATTGCCGCAGCGGCGTCGCGTCCGTCGCGAATGGCCCAGACCACGAGGCTGGCACCGCGCACGATGTCGCCGACGGCATAGACGCCGGGCAGAGAGGTCTTGCCGCTGGTAAATTCGGCCCGGATGGTGCCCCAACGGGTCACGGTCAGCTCATCCTGATCCCACAGCGTCGGCAGTTCCTCGGCCTCGAAGCCCAGCGCCTTGATCACCAGGTCGGCGGGCTCGTCGTAATCCGCGCCTTCGATCTCCTCGGGGCTTTGCCGGCCCGTGGCGTCCGGCGAACCGAGGCGCATCTGCTGCACCTTCACGGAGGTCACCGGGTCGCCGTGGAACGCCTTGGGGGCGGAAAGCCACTGGAAGTCCACGCCTTCTTCCTCGGCGTTCATCACCTCGCGTTGCGAGCCCGGCATATTTGCCCGGTCGCGGCGATAGAGACACTTGACGCTGGTGGCGCCCTGCCGGACCGCAGTGCGCACACAGTCCATCGCGGTGTCGCCGCCGCCAATCACGATGACGCGCTTGCCCTCGGCATTCAGCTCGCCGTTTTCGAACTCTGGCACGTCATCGCCGAAACTCTTGCGGTTCGACGCCGTCAGGTAGTCGATGGCCCGCACGATGCCCGCGGCGCCCGCGCCGGGGCCGGGCAGTTCGCGGCTTTTGTAGACGCCCGTGGCGATCAGGACCGCGGTGTGTTTCTGCCGGATCTCGTCAAAGGTGATGTCATTGCCCACGTCGCAGTTCAGCACGAACTCGACACCGCCTTTTTCAAGCTGTTCGACACGGCGCATGACAACGGGCTTTTCCAGCTTGAAGCCGGGGATGCCATAGGTCAGCAATCCACCCGCGCGGTCATAGCGGTCATAGACCGTGACCTGCACGCCAGCGTTGCGCAGCACGTCCGCCGCCGCCAGCCCGCCAGGGCCAGCGCCGATAATGCCAACGCTTTCCTCGCGCTCCTGAACGGGTGCGATGGGCTGCACCCAGCCTTCCTCCCACGCGGTGTCGGTGATGTATTTCTCGACCGCGCCGATGGTGACCGTGCCGTGCCCGGATTTCTCGATCACGCAGTTGCCTTCGCACAGCCGGTCCTGCGGGCAGATGCGGCCACAGATCTCGGGGAAAGTGTTAGTCGCCTGGCTTACCTCGTAGGCCTCCTGCAGGCGCCCCTCGGCGGTCAGGCGCAGCCAGTCGGGGATGTTGTTGTGCAGCGGGCAGTGGTTCTGGCAATAAGGCACGCCACATTGGCTGCACCGGCCGGACTGCTCCTTGGCCTTTTCGTCGGCGTATTCCGCGTAGATCTCGTTGAAATCTTCCCGGCGCGCATCAGCGGTGCGCTTGGTGGGCATGTCCCGCTCGACGGACACGAATTTCAGCATCGGTGTTTTTGCCACGATTCTCTCCAAAGATCGCCTAGGTTCGGAAGGTGTAGTGCAAGACCAAGCAAAAATAAAGTCAGTACAGTTTACCTATATTGCGATATTTCTACCCTCGGCACCGCGCAACGTCAAGTTTGATCAAAAACTTAGGTCCGATCCGGACATAAATGTCCACTTCCCTCGGACTCCGAATGCGGTATAGCTAGGAAAAAAAGACACGAGCAGGGCCGCGTACATGCCGCTTTTCCATCTTATACTGGTGGCCGTGATCCAAGGGATCACAGAGTTCCTGCCGGTGTCGTCCTCGGGCCACCTGATCCTGCTGCCCGGCCTGACCGGACTCGACGATCAAGGTCAGGCGATCGACGTGGCGGTGCATGTCGGTACGCTTTTCGCGGTGATCCTGTATTTCTGGTCGGATGTGAAACTGGCGCTGTCGGGCCTGCCCCGCGCCCTGAAGGGCCGGATCGACACGGAAGGCTCGAAACTGGCCTTTCTGCTGATCGTGTCGTCGATCCCGGTGGTGGCCTTTGGCGTGCTGTTGAAATTGACCGGGCTGGACGACGCCATGCGCTCGATCGCGGTGATCGGCTGGACGATGCTGGTCTTTGGTATCGTGCTCTACTGGGCCGACCAGGCGGGCGAGGCGACGCGCACCACCGCGGACTGGTCGCTCCGCGATGCCATGGTGATGGGCGTCTGGCAGGCCATCGCGCTGATCCCGGGCACGTCGCGGTCCGGGATAACCATCACCGGCGCGCGGTTCATGGGCTACAGCCGGTCCGACGCGGCGCGGCTGTCGATGCTGATGTCGATCCCGGTGATCATCGAAAGCGGCGTGTTCCTTGGCGGCGAGGCGATCTACACCGCGAATGTCGCGCTGATCCGGGACAGCGCCATTGCCGCCGCGTTTGCCTTCGTCTCTGCGCTGCTGGCGCTGACGCTGATGATGCGGCTATTGCGCAGCGTGTCCTTCACGCCATACGTGATCTACCGGATCGTCCTCGGGATCGTACTGCTGGTCGTGGCTTATTCGTAGTCAGGCAGGTCGCTATGGCGCTCGGGGATGAACAGCGCATAGGTCAGAAAGCCCCAGTAGTCGTTCCAAGCCACATCTGTCACGGCGACGGTCACGGTGGGGAAATAGCGCCGGTCGAGCGTGTTCCTCCCGAAATACAGAACCTGGCCGCGCCACTTCTCTGCCATCTCGGGCGAGGCGCACCACAGGTGCAACGTGTCGCCGAGCGGCAGATCCAGTGACATGAGCACGTGCCCCTTGCGCGCCATCGCCGCCTCGATCGCGCGGACATGCCCGCCAAAGCCCTTGCGGAAGGCGCGCCATTGATCGTCGCTCGGTCCGGTTTCAGGGTCTATTTCACCCGGAAACAGGGTCATGACATCCCTTTGCGGGTCGCCTGCGAAATCGGCCAGACCCTGTTGTTCCAGCACCAGCGGCATCTCGTTGATGTACTTGTCCTCGATCCCGAGGATGTGACCGCGAGCGTCGAGCAAGCTGATGATCCCGCGCAGCGTGCGCTCTGCTGCCGGGGCGTCTTCGAGACCGTAGTACCCGATCGTCTCCAGCGTGGTGGGCGGCGTTTCAATCAGGTCGCGCGCGGTGACCATGACCTGAGGATCATTCCCCGAGACGTCCCGCGCAAAATCGACGAAAAGCTGCGCCTGCTTTTCCGGTATCGGTTGGGCACAGACCGCAAGCGCCGACGAGACAAGCAACAGCGCGGCACATATCGCGCGCCGGATCATCCCTGGCGAAGGTTGCGCGCCGATTCCTTGATATCCGAATACTGGCCCGACGGGCGGAACCGCCACAGGTAATCGGACAGAACCGCCTCCATCGCCGTGGGCCGGATGCCCAGCGCGGCAAATCCCTTTGCGTCGTCCGCGACGACGTTGTCCCGTTTAAGGCTGGCGACCTGGTCGCGGGTGATTTGCGCCGGGATCAACCCGCCGCTGAGGAACTGGACCCCGTCCATCGCGGCGCCAAGGGGCCGCGCGATGGCGAAGGGGATGTTCATGATCAGACGGCGACGGCGGATCACCTCCAGCATCTGGTGCATCAGCTCGCGGAAGGTGTGCACGTCAGGTCCGCCCAGCTCGTAGATGCCGGGGGCGGCGTCGCCCGTGGCGCCCATCACCGCGGCCTCGGCGACGTTGTCGACATAGACCGGCTGGAACTTCGTGCTTGCGCCGACGACGGGCAGGATCGGCGAGATCCGGGCCATGCCGGCGAAACGGTTAAAGAAGCTGTCCTCGGCGCCAAAAATCACCGAGGGGCGCAGGATGACGGCGTCGGGCATATGTTCCAGCACGGCCTCTTCGCCCTTGGCCTTGGTCTGGGCGTAGATGCTGGGCGAGCCCGTGTCGGCGCCGATCGCCGAGATCTGCACCATGCGGCCGACGCCCGTCTCGGCGGCCATACGCGCCACGCGGCGCGCGCCTTCGACCTGGATGGCGTCGAAATTGTTCTTGCCGCGCCGGTCGAACGTGCCGACGCAGTTGATCACTGCATCCGCGCCGTGCATCACCGAGCGCACGCTGTCATCATCGCGCAGGTTGCACGTTACGGGCGCAACCTGCCCCACGACACCGTAGGGTTTGACGAAGATCGCCTCGTGCGGGCGGCGCACCGCGACCCGCACACGCCATCCCTTCTGCGCCATCCGCCGCGCGATATACCGCCCGACAAACCCCGATCCGCCGTAAATGGTGACAAGCCTGGACATGATTGGTGCTCCCGTCTGCGCCTTTGGGTTCCTTTCTACTAGACGTGATGGCCGAAATCGACAAGGCGAATTGACCAATGCGAACTATCCGCACGAATCCACGTTGACATGACCCGGCGTGATGTCTAAATGCGCCTCCACGACACCTGCCCAGGTGGCGGAATGGTAGACGCGCTAGCTTCAGGTGCTAGTGTCCGTATGGACGTGGAGGTTCGAGTCCTCTCCTGGGCACCATTAATCCCCTAAAAAAATAATAAAATCAATGCGTTCCGCAGTAGTTCGTTTTTTCAATCCACCCCTCTGTCCACCCTGCCATGCCTAATAACGAAGTGCTGACAGGGATGAGTTATAGAAATTCGGTGTACTCATTCAGAATGCTGGCTGTTTCCGGCAAGCCAACCTGCTCACATCTCAATAGCAAAGCTTCTGGTGAGTAAGCTGGATCTTGAAAGCGCCGCCGCATTAAACGTAGACGGTAAACCGCTGCAGTTTCCGAAAGCGAGATTGTGTTGGAAAAGAAATGATCGGCTGAAATAGCCTCTATTTCGTACGGCTCCAATAATTCGGAAGGAAAGTCCCTCAGATTATCAGTCACGATTTGTGCGGCGCGCGCCTTTATCGCAGCTGCCAGTACGTGGTTGTCTCCATCATCCGGCAATGTGAGCCTAGCTTCAGCCTCAGCTGAAATTTCCACCTCGCCCTCAGGGAATGCGTGTTCAATTCTTTCGCGTTGCAGCTTTGCAGTTCTATGGTCGCCCAATCTGCTCTCGAGGTTTCTCTCTAGCTCCTCCAGAATTTTTGTAGACCATCGCGGTCTGTAAAACCCGCCCTCTGCGAGTGATAGAGCAATATTTCGGTGTAGACCTCCAAACAGTACGTTTGCGTCAAGAATGACCGTAAAGCGGTTGGCGATCAAAGCTCAAATCTGCCCTAGTCTTGCATCTTCTTGCGCCAGCTTTTCGAGCGCATCAGCGCGCCCTTGGTCACGCTTGTGCTTGAATGCAAATAGGTCCTCAGCTTTGACCCTACGATGTCGACCAACTCGCGTGTATTCAATCTCATTGCTTTCGAGAAGTTTGATAAGAAACGGCCTTGAGACATTCAAAAAATCAGCTGCCTCCTGAGTGGTTAGTTCAGCCTTGTAAGGAATCACATGAAAGCCTTGGCGATTAGAAATCAGCCGCAAAACCTTAATGAATGTTTCCGCGATGCTAGGCGTTAAGACTACCTCTGCTAGCTGCCCGTCTTGACGAGCAAACTTAATTTTTGCGCCGTCTGTGCCGGACTCTAGTGCGCTGGCGATTATCTCGCGCAGATGATCCGCACTTTTGATATCGATGTCACTGGGCAGGCGCTCATCAAAAGCATTCATAGAAGTCATTTTTCCCTCCGCATGAGCTAGATATGAGTCCTATTCGAAATATTCGCAACAGAATTTTATCGGAGATTCCTTAAGGTACTGAAAAAAGATTCAATTTTTATAGGCTGTTGGCCCTTGGCTTCCGTTATTAGCCCTTGATGAACGTGATAAGTTTTAAATCGCATCATGTGACCTCGCCACCACCAACGGCGGGTTAGCCGGAAAGCTGCGTACATCGAACCAGGTGAAGCGCGTTCCATCCTGGTTGCACTTGTTCCCCCAACATAGCCCCTCTGAACCCTGCCGGATCAACGCCGCCCGGAAGGCGTTCAGGTCGATCAGATACCAGCGCTCCACAGCCGTCTGTGAGGCGTTGGCGTGGCCATAGAACAGCCAGTCGCCCTTGCCGTTCACTATCTTGGAAAGCTCCGTCTCAGCGCCTGAGGGAAGCCGTGAGCGCACTGTGAACTGATGGGGGTAGCGGTCGGCATATCCCGGCCTGCGTACCCGTGCTGCAATTCGCATATCGCGGGCGTCCAGCATTACCAGATCCGTTGCTTGCGTCATATCGAGCATATCGGGGGCAGCCTGCAATAGGTGGCTGCCGACGATGCTCTTGATCTGCGGTATGAACTGGTCAGACCACTGGCGGTTAATGTCGTACTGAAATGTCATTTTTGAAATAGCCTTAATGGGGAAAGGCAGCCCACGATTGCAGGCTGCCTTCGACGACAAGGAAAAGGGCGATTTTCAGTTTCCGGCTCCTTTCACGCCCTGGATCTTCGGTTTGCTCTGGCTTGAAAGAGTCTGGAGGGCCATGCTGAGTTCGTTCATCATTGCTTCCGCAACCTCTGCGACTGCCACGCGGGCGTTGCAGTGTCCCTCACTGTCGAGGTGATTTGCGCCCTCCATCACACCGCACAGGATGATCGAGTAGTGCTCACAGTCAGAGAGCGAGGCGTTCTTTGGCAGGCTCAATTCATTCATTTGTATTCCCTCCTGGGTTTTTGGTGCAGGCCTACGCAGCTGAGGCTTTGCGTAGGTCGCCTATCTTCTTTTGGGCGTTTTCCACGGCGTTGGAAAATTCGACCTCGCCTGATCCAATTTTTCTGAGCGCGCCAACGAGGACCTCCTGCTCTTGCGGATCGAGCTTCTGGAGCAAGTCAAGGAAGTGAGCGGTTTCAGGGTCCATTTTGTGCTTCTCACGAAACACCGATGCCATCCCTGCAACGCCACCACAGAACACCCAATCCATGGATGCGCCTTGCACTTTGATCCACGTCATAAGCTCATCAGTGAGCAGGATCGCGTCGGGTTCATCATCGTCGTGCTCCAGCGCCGGGGGCGAAACATCAAAATGCTCGCAGAACCAAGCGATGCGTTTGCCAGCGGTATCTATGTTTTCAGGGCAGTCTTTCATTGCGGAAACCTCCACTCGTGATATGATACCAAAAGTATCAACATGGGGGCGGACGCTTGTCAATACTAAAAGTATCAATTGAGCAGGTGAAAGCTGCACGAGCGTTACTGAAATGGTCCCAAAATGACCTTGCGGAAAAGTCAGGAGTGTCCATTCCAACGATCAAAAGGCTCGAAGCTTCTACCGGGCCTATTGGCGGTCGAAGTGAAACCGCCGATGCTATCCGAGAAGCCCTCGAAGCAGCCGGGGTGGAATTCATCCCCGAGAACGGCGGCGGTGCAGGTGTGAGATTAAAGAAGGATAAAGCATGAAATGGATTAGGCTTGCCTCTATGGCTTGTTGCCTGACGGCAATAGCGACGAGTTCCAGCGCACAGCAGATTTCCGGTAATGAACTGTTGAATACCTGCATAAGCGACAACCAGGTCATGGCCGGGTTTTGCCTTGGCTACATCATCGGGTATTCGGAGGGCGCTCCCTGGGGCGGTACTCTGGCTGTAATTCAGTCCAACCCTGGATTGGGCGAAGATGCTGTAAATGATGCAGTCGGGGCCATTACAGGCAGCTGCGTTCCGTCTGAGGCTTCAAACGAACAACTGAAGGACGTGGCGATTAAGTACCTCACCAACAACCCTGAAACACGCCATACCAGTGCCCGAACCTTGATCTGGACGGCATACTCCGAAGCCTTTCCCTGCGGCTAAAACAACTCCTGCAATCGATTGCCAGGCTGTTCGGCTTCTCGATGACGGCCAAGTGGCTACAGGGCCAGGGGTGGCTTTGAAAGCACTGGAATAAAGCGATGATCCAATGATCATCCCGGCGCACCCATCTCTACAGAACGAGAATTGCGGCAACCGCCAAGTATCGGCGGTCGCCGCCTATATCCTCAAATGTTTGCCGTAAGAACTCACTATACATGGCAGGTGTCGCGATTCATTGCTGAGCAAAAATAGACATGTGCATGTCGAATTTGCTCCTTTGCCCAAACCTGGACACCAGACGACACCTAGTATGCCAACCCTGCTATCAGCGCATTATCGGTACGGATTTTATTGAAGCCAGTAACGGTTTTTGTTGAAAATGCCTGCTCAACATTTCCGTTACCAATCTCAACGCAAAGCGTTATCGAATTGAGGAGTAATGGGGGTAGAAGCCAAAAACATTCAAACAAAATTGCGACCGTGCAAGGCCAGCGCGGGTGTGCTGCTATTAAACTAGAGTGGGTGGCGCATCACTTCATAATTCTATAGGAGCAAATCTATAGGCGAGGATTTGAACCCCATCAGCCTCACCTATCTCCTTGTAACTGCGACCGGGCTGCCTCGGTCGCTTTTTCTCTGCTCAGACTATGTTGACGCTCTTAAAGCACAAGGAAAACGACGCCGATTAAGACCGTCAACAACAGGGTGTAAGCCAAATACATGTGTAACCAATTCAAAATGGGAAAGCCTCGACTTTTGCAAACAGAAGTTCTCAACGCCAAACATCACGTAAAAGTTCCGAAGTTTCTGTAATTGCACGGAAGAACTCCGAATTGCTCTATTGATCCAAGACAGTTTTCAGCCAAAAAAAATTGCGCCCACACTTCCTAAGCGTGAGCGCAATCAGGTTTGTGAGTGGTATGTATGATGGTGTCGATCCTAACAGAACCTAAGCACAATCATCAATAAGCTTGGAAGGCTACATGGACAACTATAATGGGTTGTCGGCACGACCTTGCCAATCTCTTTATGCGCGTGACGGAGTTGTTGAGAAAACAACGGACGTGTGTTGCGCTACGAAAGCGGTCGTCTTTCCCCAGGGCATCCGTGTGGCGGTTACTCCCCGCCACCGCAGCCGAACAGTCCCGAGAATGTGCAGCTGCGAAAAACTAACAGCCTTAATTGGGTGCTGGGCGGCTGGAAGGTCAATATCCTTTCAGTCGCTTGCCGTTAAGGGGCGAAACTTATTCACGCGACCGCTTGAGTTATTGTTCGGACTTTTCCTTACCCACGCGATGCGTCTGTTTCTTTGTTATGTCTTATTTAATTCTGCGAATCACTGAACATGGCTTAGTTCGATTTGACTGTTCAACACTTGAGCGAGTAATCGAAGCATGCATCTCGGAGCAAGATCACTACATGAACCAAATACCTGTACTCATTATCGAAGACGATCATGTAGTAGCCCTCGACCTAGAGCTAGCGTTTCAGGGATACGGTCTTGATGACGTGAGAACGTGTAAGAGCATCGAGGACGCTGACCGTGAAATCACGCTACGCGCACCAAAGGTCGCAATAGTAGATTTAGCTATGGATTGCGGAACCCAAAGTGCGGAGGTTGCTGGACGGTTAATTCAGCTAGACTGCCACGTCATACTCCTCGCGAACTTCAAGGAAGACATCCGAAAACTTCCGCCCAGCTTGGGTTACTGTGACGTGATCGAAAAACCATTTCGGGATGCCGACCTGCGTGCAAAACTGCAACGCGTTTCCGGTCTTAGTCTTGTCAGGGCGACAAGCTTAGATGTGGCACCGAACATCGAAAAGGGCACAAGTTGAGATCAAAGCAGAGATGATCGCAATCATCTGCCGCGCGTCGAGTTAACGGTACAATAACCTTTTGATGCGACAATCCCCTCATAGGGGAGCCGCCGGTGACCATAGAACGACTGGAAGAAGCAGAGCGAATCCTTGCGGATTACGCAGCAAAATATGGTCTCACAGATGAAGCCAGAGCCTATTTCTCTTTACCGAGCGGCTATGCGGAAAGCGTAACCGTAAAGGTAGTTCCTTCGCCTTCAGCTGTATCGAACTCGATTTGTCCGCCGTGGTGATCAACAATGGCCTTAACGATGCTCATACCAAGACCGGTGCCTTTTTGCGTTGCTGTATAACTCTCAGGCGACCGCGTGAAGCGGTCGAATAGTTCTTGTTGCAAAGAAGCTGGAATGCCTTTGCCATGGTCGCGGATCCAAAAACCGTTTCCACTTGAGGTTAGTCCAACTTCAACCACTCCTGCAGCCGACGAGGCCTTCACCGCATTCGATAGCAAATTGCTCAAGACTTGGAGCAAGCGAGCTCCATCGCCAACTATGGTAGTTTGACCGGCATCGCCGTTCACTAAATCGAGCCTCACGTCATACTGATCAGCATACGGGCGCATGTCCTCAACCGCCCTGGCAACCAGCACCGACAGGTCTATTTTTCGGTGGTCGACAAAGTATTCATTTGAGTTGAGCTTCTCCAAGTCGAGAATGTTTTCTACAAGGTGTATCAGCCGATCAGAGTTTCGGGTGGCTGCGTCAAGTAGCACCCGCATATTCTCAGGAAGCTGTTCACGTTCCATCGCCAGGAGTTTCACAGCGCCATTTATCGAAGTGATGGGCGTGCGAAGTTCGTGCGATACGGTCGCTATGAGTTCATCCTTGGCCTTGCGAAGTGCTGTTTCCTCACTGATGTCTCGTATAACACCTACTACGCCAAGCTTTGCATCAGCGTCGCCGTTAAGAGGGGCCATAAAGACTTCGCCGGGGAATATTGATCCGTCCTTCTTGCGAAGGTTCATTTCGAAACGGTTCACCGCTTTCTGCATTGCTTTGTCGTAGACCCGTTCGCCCTGGCGTTCGTATTCATCGACGCTGGGGTAAAGAACAGATGTGCTTTGCCCCACCAGCCTGTCTCTATCAAAGCCAAATAGCTTTTCGCCAGACGAGTTAATCATCTGGATTGTACGTTCATCGTTCGCGGTAATGATTGCGTCCGGAACGGCTTCGACAATGGCATTGAGAAGCATGGTCTTCTCCGCGAGCTCACGAGTCCGTTCCGCCTTGAGCCATTCCTGACCAAGCCAGCGCCCAAATAACCGCACCAGTTCGGCTTCGATAGGAAGGAAAGCCTTGCGTTTATCAGGGCTCGAAAAGTTCAAGGTTCCCACCCGTTTGGAACCTACTCTCAGAGGTACACCGATATAACTCTCAAGGCCGAAATTGAGGTAGCAAGGGTGGTCTGCGATTTCAGATGCGCCAGCGTAATGGAAATGGGTAACGTCGTCTGCAATGAGTGTGTGAGTGCAGTACGTTGCGGACACGTCGAATTCAGCCCCAGGCTCCGGGGCCCAATCGGGTCCGTGCACATGATGTATCGTATAGCTGCTATCTTCGATGCAGCTCACAATCCCTAGAGGCAAGCTCAGAGCCTCACAGCCCAACTGAAGCAGTCGAGCAATTTTCTCTTCCATGTCGATGTCGGGGTCGAGTGAGAAAATGAACAGTTGCCTAAGAGCGTCATCGTGGCCCTTGGGGATCTCGCCTCTATCCGATGGGTTGGGTGAAACGCCAAAATCTTCCATCGATCCCTCACGACACGTTTCCAAGATACTTCTGAATTTACTACTGCGAAACGCGAACCTACCCTAAACGAATGATCCAATTTGGTAATAAAACCGGCTCAACGTTGTATTTCGACAGCATTGCCTAGCCGTGGAATCCCTCACCTGGGTTCATGGGATAACGGCAAAAGAACTGCTGCCTCTTGGAACGGAGCAAACCATTGAAGGGCACAAATAGCCACAAGACTGCCTGTAAATTGCCAGCGTGTGTGCTTAGGCGGCGGGAAGTAGAAGCTCTCAAACCGTAACGGATACCTTGATGCTGAAATCCCTAACCTCCGCCGCGCTCCTCGCAATGATTTGCGTGCTCAGCGCTACTTCACACGCTTCGGCAACCACCCTCAGCGGAAAGCTTGTCCATGTCCGGGACGCAGACACCATCGAGATTGCAACAAGTCGGGGTCGGATCGCCGTGAGGTTGAATGGGGTCGATGCCCCCGAATTGAACGAACGGGGCGGGCAAGCCGGGAAGCGCTGGATGCAGAATACCTATAGCAACTCAACCATCACATGCGAGTTCAACGGACAGAAGACCTATGACCGCTGGGTAGGCGTTTGCTGGGACAAGAGTGGCGTGGATCTGGGTGCAGCGGTTATTGCCGCCGGACACGCCAGGGACTGCCCTCGGTACTCAGGCGGTAGATACCGAAAATTCGAAACTCCAGAGAGCCGCAGACACCAACAGCATAGTTACTGCAGGTGAACATTCATCCAGCGCAAGCGCGGGCGTTGCACACTCGGCAGGTGTCGCTTCGGTTCATGCATAAAGTTCCGAACGCCTACCGGGTCATCAAATTGCGGGTCTTTCCGAATCCAGAAATTGCGAGCCAGATTTCGTAATCATCACTCGCCCGAACTCTCCGATTCTGACAAAGCCAGAGCTGATCAAGGGCTCTAGTCTGGACCTGTCGAAGTATGGCTGACCGCCAGATTTGATCTTTCGAAGAAGTTCGAGGGAACGGCCCTCAAGGTGCACTTGGTTCTTCTCCATAGCACTATCCTCCCAAATTTAGGATCGGCGCTATCCTTGGTGGCGTCAACTTGTGCGTTCAAACACGTTTTTTTGCGCAATTTCTGGCTCACCTTGTAACGTGCACGGGGAATTTACTTGGGATGGCACCGTTAACGGTCCGCTTAGCTACGTTAGTTGTAGATGCTGTCTCCGAGGCGAACTGCTTATTGCCGCGACCAGGCTTTGTGTTGCAACTTGCAACACTATTCTGTCGCGCCTCCACAACTACTTTTGCTTGGCGAGATGTTCTGTCATCTGCGTCGGAGTCGGGGCTGCTAGGGTTTGGTCGCTTTAGTATCGAAGAGTATACGCCGTTGTTTTCGTTGGATCGGCTCAGTTTGCCAGTAGCAGAATACTCAAGACCCCAATAACGAGGATCGCATAGCAGCGACGTTTGCGCACTCTTACAGCTCTTTCGGGAACACAATTCTCTTTGATGTCGAATTTGTCTGCTGCTTCTGTCTTGCTCATCATTCCTGATCACCTGGGGACTCGCCACAAGGCTGCCTGTCTTCTTTTTGATTGAGCGCTTTCGTTCTGCGCTACGGAAAACGCTGCGCCGTATACAAAGTGAAATGCACCTTCTGGCGGTCGAGAAGGAGACTCAATGAAGCCAACAAAGTGACAAACGCGACTAAGTGAGAAACACTCCGTTTTCAGGATCAGTCTTTTGTTGATAGAGCCGACATTGCCAGATACGACGCCCTAAGAGCTCTACCCAGAAAATTGCTGCGGCCTAAGCCAAAGTTGGGTGCGCGGGAGGAATGGAATTTCGCAATATCTGTTCCAGTGGCAGTTTTCATTTGGCGTCAAATTCGTCGGATTATTCGCTCAGACACGACAATGTGGTCATGACTCTGCCGTGTCGCCTGAAACTACCGCATCAACTTCAATCTCAACTAACCACTCCGGGTTTACAAACCGGGTGACTGCCATAATGGTATCGACTGGTCGGGCTTCGAGACAGTATCTCTTTCGCGCCTCAATGGCGTCTTTCCAATTCTCTATATCTGTCAGAATAACTCTTGTCCGCACGATATCGTGGATACCGGAGCCAGCCTGCTCAAGGGCGGCTTTAATGATCTCGAAGCATTGGGTAGTTTGCGCAAATACGTCTCCGACGCCTACGGTTTTACCTTCCGCATCGACTGGAGCAGTTCCACCTACCGAAATGTAGGGACCTACGCGAACTGCGCGACTGAACCCGACGATTTCCTCCATAGGGTTTCCATTCGAGACAAGCTGCCGCATGTGAGTGACCTCCACTATGGATCGGATTTCAACACATGATAAACCAGCTGCTTCGATGCACAATGCGGACGTTCGTGCGCAGTGCAACATTCGGCAAATTGAGCTCGGAGCAGACCTTCCACATGTTAAGGACGAAAGAAACCGGGTGGTCATAATATTGCCGGAGTTCCATTCTAACGACGCCAGGGTGTGGCTGTAGTCGGGATATATTCAAATCAGGAAAGCCGACTGGCCCAGCTTAAGTAATTTGTAGTTGGGGGGACAGATATGCCTTACGTCGAGATCAGAAGCCAGAGCGGCTCGCAACAACAAAAATTACACGCACCTCGTCTTGCCAACTCAGTTCTTGGATTTGTCGTCATATGCGGGCTCCTGGGCATGTTGGCAATCTGGTGGCCGATCCATCAGCATGCTCGGAATTTCGAAGCTCAAGTGGAAGCCACCAATGCTACTCGAGGAGCGAAGGCGATTAGACTCGCCGTGTCCCGCGCGTTGGAGCGTGAATGGGAAAGTCTTCGGGCGGTCGCTGGGCAGATTGCGTCAAAGGATTACGACGAGGTACGCGCCTTTACGGATGCGGTTCTTGTAGCCGGTGGTCGTGTAAGCTGGGCTGGTCTCGCGGATCTTTCGGGAACAATTCGAGTCGGATCAAATGGACTGAGAGAGGGGACTTCAGTATCAGGCACCGACTGGTACAGGCGAGGACTCCGAGGGCCATTCTTCGGTGCAATGACGTCCTCGGCCACCGAGCAGTCGCATGACCGTAAGGACGTGTTGAACATATCGGTGCCGGTTAAATCGCCAGATGGAAGTGTCAAAGGCGTATATGTCTATAGCCTTAAAGCCAGCTGGCTTAGGCAGTATGTGGAAGCGGCTGCATATGATCTCGAACTCTTCACGTACGTTGTCGATGCACGCGGACGCTCTGTTTTCGACCAGGATCAAGAGAATCAGCCCAGTCTCACGCCTGTCGACCTCAGCTCTCTTTCGCTAAACATCGGCTCTGCACAAATCATCGAAGACAAATATGGTGAGCGAAACATTTATGCTGTCGCACCAGAATTAACTATCGGCAATGCTCCACCGACTGGTTTGTCCGTCGTGGTACGCATCCCGCCGTCAAACTTCGGTGAAGACGCATCGCAACTATCTTCTGCGATGTGGATGAGCTTATTCAGCCTCGTGGGCATCCTCGCGATATTTTCTATGTTCTTTACCCGTCATTTCGTGCGTCCTTTGGAAAGATTGACCGATATCGCAACAGAGATTGCTGACGGCAAAGAGCCGTACCCGGAGGAATACGATTCAAGTCGCGAAAGTGAAAAGCTCTCGGAAGCTCTCAGTCGTATTCAAAGCCGGTATTACTAGCTTCTCGGCACTACAGGAAAGTTGGCAAACGATCCGCGTTCACACAGGACATTTTCTACAAAGTCCATGAGGGTTCGCCGCACCGCGAAAGCTAAGCCGAGCTGGCGTTTTGCCACCTGTTCGACCTAAACTTGTCGGTCATTAAAATCAGTGGCAAATCATCAATAGCCAAGTTCTTTGGCGAAGAGGCAGGCTATCTCAGCACGCGTGAGTGGTGTCGGTGACTGTCTCATGTTCCGTTCGTCGGTTCCGTCTCGTTTTGCAAGAGCAGCAATAATCGCAAGCATCTCTTTCCACGCCATTTCGACGCCCCCGATCCTCACTCACGGATCGACCGGCAAAAAGTTTCACGAAAAGTCAGAAGCCTATCTGATTATCGCTAGCTGTTACCAGTGACCCGCGCCAATACGCCTCAGCTGCTCACCCACGCTTCTCAGCGTCTTGGACAGGTCGTCTGTGGCGTACACGATGGACACGTCAGTCGGGAGACACGCTTCGAAATAATGCTCAAGTCGTTTCTTCCTCGTGTTTTGGGGCAAACGGATCATCCGCAGAACTCCGCTCCTGAAGGTCGTAATCCATAATCCGGTCCATCACTGCCCAAACCATTGCCTCCGCCTCGGGGCTCGCATTGACGTCCCGGCGCTCCAGCATTTCAGTCAATTGCGCCGTGTACAGTGCATGCTCTGCATCATTGGTGATTGGAGGCGTGGTGACATAATGAAAGAGGGCGAGTTCAAGCGAAACGCGCTCATCTTCCATGGCAAGAAGGCTGGGGATTTCATCGTCGGAGTACAACGCTACTGCTCCCGTTCTTCGGCGGATCCCGAAACCCCGCCGGTAAAATAGGGAGCCAACCTGTTCAGTTCCCGTGGTTTCAAACGAACACTCCCCGGATCAACCAGGAGCAGCCGGAACAATTCCGGATCTTCTACTGCATCCATTAGCAATTGCTCGGCCTTGTCATTCTGCAGGTTCCCCAGCAACGCCTTGACCCGCCCGGACGCCATTTGCGCCGTCTGGATCGATCCGCCACCGGAGCCGCCAGCCTGAGCGCCCTGCCGCGCCGCGATAATTCGGGCAGCAATCTCGATGATCCGATTTGGCGACCGATTTGACAATGCACCGATATCGGGAGCCGCCTTCCGGGCCCTCTCAAGCTTTCTGAGTTCCGCAGCGATTATATCCATTCGCCTGATTTCGCGCGGCTCGAATGCGGCCTTAAGGGCTGATCGGTATTCTGGCGTTTGCAGAAAGTCCCGCATCCTGTCGCCGGACAAGCCGCCTGAGGTCATGCTGCGACGGATCAGATAATCGCCAAAAGCGCCTTTAAGGCCGTCCACAGCCGCCCCGCTCTTGTCCTTGCGGGCCGTGGCTGCGAGTTGTCGCGCCGATAGCGAGGGCCTTTTCGACTTGAATACCTGGTCAACTGCGTTCTCCGGTGCGGCCTGGGCAAAGGCAGCGGATGCGGACTTGTTCGGATTGTCCATGTCCTTGAACACGCGAGTTGCGCGCGTTGATGTTGCAGAGGCCCGCGCCTGGCTTTGCACAGCCTGGGCAAGAGTATCCCGCAGCGCGGGCATTTGCTCAAGTGTTTCGGCGTTGTCCCGCAGGAAGTTCCGCGCTGCCGTATCGTTGAAAGACCCGTCAGCCTTGAAGGCCGTGCGGTCAAACCGACCGCGAAGGAAATCCTCAATCGCGCTTTGAGTGTCGCTGGTGCTCGATGCTCGCCCAAGGTCGTCCAGTGCAACGCTGCCTGCCGTGCCGCCTCGACCGACCGAGCGTTCAAGGGTCATGCGTGGGTCAATCTGTTCATCGCCGTCCAAGGTGCGCTTGAGCAGCTTGCCAACAGTGCCTTGATCAAAGATTTCATGCTTCGCGGCGCTGTAGGCGCGCGCGGCGTCAATTGCCTGACCGATACGGGTCTGACCAGCATTGGCCCCGAGGTCGTCCAAGATGGCATCTGCAACACTATTCGCAATCCTTGCCTTGTTGCGGTTCTGATCCGTTCCGGCCATCGCAGACCGTGCGACCCGGCGAAGTTCCGAGTACAGACCATGCATTTCCGAAACGGTTTCGAACTCACCGAAAGGCGCGTTGCTTCCCTCTCCAAGAAGCTCCCTGACTTTCGCGGGGATGTCATCCTGCTGGGCCCGAGGCGTGGATTGGATAAGTTCATTGGAAACTCGCCTTGCCGTAACCGTGCCGACCTGTGCGCCCTTGGGAACAGCCTCCCACAGCCTTGCCTCTTCTATGTCGGCTTGCGTCTCGGCCTGTCGGATCCGTTCCGCGACACGTTGGCTGTTCAGGCTTTCCGGGTTGCGCGCTTCAGGTCGCAAGGCACCTTCCGTTGCACGATCCACGTGCCCTTGAATCTCCGCGCGGGCATCCGCTCGGCGCTTCTGGAAGAAGCTCTGCGCTGCGGTGACATCGCCGCCCATGTCCTGGATGCCGCCCTCAGCACTCTGAACACTTCCGCTCATGCGTTCTTCGAGGCGTTCGCGCAGCAGGGGGTTCTGCCGGGCTGCAGTTTGCTCCAGGGCCAGCATGTTCGGATCTTGTGTGCGTTGTGCCGGTGTCAGGTTGATTTCGGATCCGGCCTGGATGCCACGAGCCAGTTCTGCGGCCCTCTCCGGCCCGCCTGCAAGTTCCTGAACCCGCCGCCGTGCCACTTCCCTTGCGCCCTGTTCGGTATAGGGCATCATTGCACTTTTGAGGGCACCGCCAAGTTTGCGCGCTCCGATGGCACTGGGCGTCTTTGAAGCCACGTAGGGCAGAGCTCCGACGCCAACCCCGCCTGCAATCGCAGCGGTGTTCTGCGCCCACTCGGGCGCTCCCGCCCTTTCAGCAGCGTTCTCAGCAGCCCTTGCAGCACCCCCGGCCATGAGTTCCGAAACCGTGCCCCGGACAGTGTTAAGCGTTTGAGCAGCGTCGTCCGCGACACTGCCAAGCAAGCCCCCGGCTCCGCTTAGTGCACGCGCGGTTGCCCCCGCCGGTACAGCAGAACCTGCGGCAGATCCGGCACCCCGGCCCACGCTTTGCCAGAGCGTCTCAGGATCGTTTTGAGCACGGCGAACCCCGGTTGCATCCATTACATTCTCAATTCCAGAGGTTGCCGATCCTGTGCTGAAATCGAGTCCCACGGCGTTTGCAACAGCAGGCGTGTCAAAGGGATTGATGAAGTCCACCAAGCCACCGACGCTTTCGGCGATACCTTGGTTAAGCTGACCCATGAACCCATCTTCGCGCCGGTTTATGGAAAGGTTGCCCGCGATTTCTTCGACGGTTGCCTGCTGTTCTTCCGGTGACAGGCCCAGGAAGGCCTTATCGACCTTCACCTTGCGCCCTTCGATGTTAAGTGTGACTTGATTTGTCATTGTTCGATGCTCCACTTGATGCCGCCCGAGGTTGTTCCTGAACCAGAACCGCCTTCGAGGTTGGAAATTATCGCGGAATAGGCTCTATAGAGCTGGCCTAGTGCGCGCTGCTTTTGACGAGCTTCGGTCTTCTGCGTGGGGGAGAACTGACCGCGTTCCACACGGTCGGCAGAAATCATGGCTTCACCGATCAGATCCCGCATGTCTTGCAGCTTGATCAGCGCACTGTCTTTCCCGGTGAAGAATTCATTCGGTTTGACCGTGAGCGCCTCGATCCTTTCTCGTGTCAGGTTCGAGGGCCTGCCAGACCATTCCCCCGAAAGGGTGAGCATTGTCTGGGTCGATAGATTATTCAGTTCGCTGCGGGCCTCCTCCGCTTCCGGAAACGCCAGGCCTGCGCCGAAGAAATCGCCAACCCGGTTCACGAAGGTCTTGCCGATACCCTGAGCGCCCAACGCTGAAGGTACGTCTCCAACGTTCTGAGGCGATTTAGGCTCTAGTGCAGGGACCGTGACATCATCACTCGTTTCTGGCTGCTCTGCTGCGCCGACAGGCCTACCTGTAGCCTTGTTGATCAACTGGGCCTCGCCGGTCTGCGGGTGCCGGCTGACGGTGTACAGGTCAGCAATCTGAATGGCCTCCTGGCGGGAGAAGGGCTGACCTGTCTGAGGATTCCTCACCTCCATGATGCGGCCAATCGTTTCTTCGGCTGCCGATCCGCCGCCCGAGTAGTCGCCCATGACTTCGCCGGTATACGGGTTTACGAGGCGACCGTTGATTTCAACGCCCTTATCTCGCTCCGGCTGTTGCCGCGCATAGCTGAATGCCTGAGGCGCGGTGATAGCGCCCGCACGCACGCCCTCCGCAAGTGGCCCCATGCCCTGACTTTCCAACCAATCCGCCGTCTTGTTCCGTTGTGTTGCGTCCCGCTTGGTATCCCGCCGATCCTGCGCCCGATCCTGGATAGCGCCCATCTGCGCCCGCATACCTGCCGTGGGATAGGCTGACATGCTCATGAGACCCATTGCAATGCGGTCCAGGGCCTCGCTGCGGTCTGGTCGGTCGTTACCCCCGCCCAACATGCCTAGAAGGCCCTGTGGGCGGCTCTGTGCGCTCTGTTGCGATGCTTGACCGCGTGTGCTGATCGTCTGGTTCATTATGCCACCTGTTGCATTGCTTGGTTGCGGGCCTGCTGTTCCGTGGTACGCCTGCCGCAGCCACCCCGGCGCATTGGCCCCCTTGCCGCCTGCGCCCCACACTGCCGGGGTTCCGAAGCCGATGTGCATAGAGCCGGGCTGCATGTAGTTCTGACCCGCACCGAAGCCTGTGAGGCCCGCCGCTTTACCCCGGCGCACAATCTCCGAGAAAATCGGTTGATCGTTCGGATCAGCCCAGTCGAGCCTGCGACCATCCTTGTAGAAAAACACGTCAGCCGCGTTGCCGTGGTCATGCCGCGTTGATCCGGTGCGCGGCCCGCCTGACCCCTTTGCGGACTGCCCGCCTGAGAACACTTCCATTTCCACGCCCAATTCAGGCAGAAAGGAAAGCGCCCCCATCATTTGTTCCGAAAGGGGCTGGTTGCGAATGGCCCCTTGGTTGCTGTAGCGGATCATTTCAGAATTCCTCCTGTCTAGAATTGTTGGGTGTGCGCCTTGCCTCGGCGACAGGGCGATGTGCTTCCATGAATCTGGCTCTGAATTGGCTTTCGTTCTCGTCGCTGTCGCGGACGACAAGCACACCATCGCCCCACAACGAATGCACTCGCTCAGCCTGAGCGCCCGGCGTCACAATTATGCGCTCGATGAAAAGCGTCTCCGGCTCCGAGGGCATTCGTGCTTCCAGCCCATCAACGCGCTTTCGCAGGGTAGTCATTGAACACCACCTTTCGGCGCCAACGCGGCCTCTTCCACTCGTTTGATAAAAGCTTGTTCACTCTCGTTGCTCTGACGGCATTCAGTGACGCCATCGCCTCGGATAGCGATGTTCATCCCTTTGCCATCGTCACTGCCTCGCGGCACGCCGGTGGCAATGAAAGTTATTCGCTGTCGGTTACCCCATAGGGCACTGCCTTCCAGCGCTTTGATACGATGCTTGATCCTGCTCATTTTGCTGCCTCCAATGCAGTTATCCGTTGTTCGAGTTCGGTCGTTTCCAGTGCCTTCCGGTAGCCCTCCACCAGCGCCATGACGCTTGCGCCTTCCAGCGGGGTTAGCTGACCCTCGGAGACGGCCTGTAGGACCGCCTGAGCGGCCTGTGAGGCGTCCTGTGCGGATTTCATGGGCGGGAGGTCGAAGTTGACCGGCGTGTCCTTCCTCGCGGGCGCTATGCGCTCCATGCAGAGGCGCAGGGCGGTCGTGTCGCCTTCGAGGGCCAGCTCCACCGCCTTGCGGGTCAGACCCTCGGCCTCTCCGTTCAGAAGATCCTCGACCGCACGGGTTGCCTTGTGGCGCGCGCCTCGCTGCTTTCCGGGATTGCCGGGGGCAAAGGTGCCGTCGGGGTTGCGACCGTCCGTATTCGCCCCGCTGTTACGGTCGGTTTTACGTGTCATCACGCACCCCCTTTCTTGCCACCGTGGGGGCGGCAGACGGGCAGGGTGACGGGGGTGACACTTTGCTACATATCGACCGTATGCGCGCGCGTATGTGTGTGCGCGCACGCGCGGATACGGTGGATAAGGGCCAAACCGTCACCTCCGTCACCCTAAGCAAGTTTCACCCCCTCGAACCCACGTCCGTATTTGCGCCGCGAGTGCTGAAAGCCGCGTGATTTCAATTCCTTACGCATGGTGTTCTGCGTCCAGGGGTGAAGCCCCTGGCGTTCGCACCAGAAGGTGAACCGTTGGTGCAATTCGCCGGTCGTGACGAAGCCGTCAGGCGTTGAGACGGTTTCGTCGGACAGGAATTGTCCCAACGTGTCCTCGTCATCCATGTATTCGGTTGAGGCAGCAGCCACGCTGACTGGTACATCCAGACCGCGCTTCTGCCACTCGACAGCGCCGTCGATGGCCCAGCGAAGGATCTTCGAACCTTCTACCCGGAGCTTGTCGGCAAGGTCAGGATCCCGCTTTTCGGCTGGGATAGTGACTGTGAACGGGACCAGGACCACGCGCGCCCGGATCGCCTCATCGACCCCCCGGAACGATGGCTGGTTGTTTCCTGCAATCATCAGGGTCAGTTGCGGGTCAAAGTCGAAGAAGTCGCCGCGCATGAAGCGTGCGGTCATCCGGTCGCCGCCGGTCAGGTCTTTGATAACCGACTCGTCCCAGGTCTTTCCTACCGGTAGCTCCGACCCCGCCACCAAGCGTGCGCCTTGAAGCCCTGCAAGCCCGGTGGAATGCTTTTCTACCGCGCTGTTGAGGAAGGTTTCTGCCGCCGCTCGGCGCGCATAATCGCCCCAGAGGTCAAACAGCGTGTTCAGGAAGACCGACTTGCCGTTCCGGCCCGTGCCGTAAAGGAACAGCAGCTTATGCTCGGTCGTTTGGCCGGTCAGGGCGTATCCTGCCGCGCGCTGCATGAAGGAGATAACCTCCTGGTCGCCTGCGAAGACGTCATTGAGAAAGCGAAGCCACAATTCGGGGCGTTCGCCTGTTGGAGCAGGAGCGCATGCCGTGAGTTTGGTGATGTTGTCCGCGCGCAGTGCATCGCGAAGCTGACCGGTGCGCAGGTCAACCGTACCGCCAGGAGTGCCCAGAAGCATCCTGTCGGCGTCGAAGTCTTCCGCCCCCGCCACACTCGCCGGATTCGACCTAGCAAGGCTCTCTACCGCCGCAACAGTGACTTTACTGCGGAGGGCGCGGGCCTGCTCTTTGGCCCAGCGGCGCAGCTTGTCGCCTTCACCTTCGCCCTTGTCCTGATCTAGCTTTGCAGCCTTGTGCTCTGAGGCCTCTACAAGGTCACTGGCACGATCCCGAAGAAAGGCGCGCGTGCGGGTGAGGTGGCCCAACTTGTCGTCGGTCTCCCATCGCGAACCACTCCAGAACAGCCACTTGCTCCATATGGCGACGTATCTGCCGTTCTGGTCGAAATCCTGGCTACCAAGGTCCGTCGCAAGCGCGTCGTGGCTCAGGTCAAAGTCGCCTGTTTCGGCACCACATTCTGGCTGCGGTGTGTTAGCCGGTTTACTGCCGAAATCCCATCCGGTCGGGGCACCGGGGGCGCGACCAAGGTTTTCACTCTTCGCGTAGGCGCGCACGGCTTCGGTAAAGTCTCCGCCATGCTCGAAGTGAACGAACAGGTCAAAGGCGTCGCCTGTTCTGTAACCGCTCTGCGTGCCGCGCCCGATATCTGCCGCTGCATCGCTGCCTGAGAGACTGACCCAGTAATCCCCGTAGCACCGGGTTGCATGGCTCCCGCTCGACTGCATCGGGCTTTGCCAGTCGTCGGTGCCTGGGAGGTGCTTGTAGCCATAGTGTCCCAGAAGCTGCTCGACCGTGTGAGCGCCGTTGAAGTGGTCAACGGGGCTGACATCACCTCCCGAAGCCTGTACGCCTCTCTGAGCGGCTCTACGGTCCCTCTCGGCCTGAGCTTCCGCCTCGGCTTCTGCCAACGCCCTGCGGTTTGCCTCGCGGCGTTGAATGATCGGGTGCTCGGCATCCAGGGCAAGCCTTGCTTCCCTGCAGATATCGAACTGGTAGTGCTCACCACGGTTCGGCAGGTAGACGAGCTGTCCGGGACGTTCCAAACCCCGATCCGGTATCAACGAGCCGTCACTTGCTTCTTCCAGGAGGTCGAAGAAAGCGCGTTGCGTATCCGAGAAGTCCTTCCCAAATATAGGCTCTGACAAAGGCAGCAATGCCCGCCACTTCTTATTTTTGGGTGTCGCGGATTTGCTGCTGTAGACCACCCTGCGGGCGTTGCCGACAACACCCTTGATGGCCGATACGACGTCGGTCAGGTCTAGGTTGTTCTCGTCAATGTCGAGCGTCAGCCACCAGAAGCAGCCTCGGTCCCGCTGTGCCTCATGAGAACGTGCATCCGTCTGGCAATAGTTGGACGGGATGAACCACTGCGCTTGGTCCTTCGCCACGCTGGCAGGTGCCTCGACCAAACGCACGATTTCCTTGCCAGTTACTGAGCCGTAGGCCTGACCAGCAGACTTGTGGGGGTTGCGCCGCCCATCGCTCAGGATTTCGGCGTGCGTGTCGCTTTGACCGAACCCGGTGCAAAACTCCCTTGCTACCACCCCCTCGGCGTAGCCCTGCATTTCGATTACGGCTGCGGTGGAATTCATCATGCAGCCCCGCTTTCCCGACGAAGAGGGATAACCTCTGCCGTCGCGAGATCCCGTTCATGGGCTTCGGCCCAATCTCTGGCAAACTCGATGGCTTTGGGGCGCGTGTCGAAGCTACCGACAATTGCCGCGCTGTCCCGGTGGCGGGACCAGTCATAGACGTAGTAGACCGTCAGGTAGCGGTATGGGGCGATTTCCTTGCCCCAACCTTCGCGGACCTCCACGTACCCCCGAAGGTCACCCTCGGGTTTTCGCGAACACTCGGTCATGCCGCCACGCTTTCCGCAGCGGGACTGGCGACCGTGCTGACTTCGCCCAGGTATCGCACCTGGTCTACAAGGACGTAGATGCCGAAGCGTGTGTTCTCGATCCCATCATTTTCCTGGAAGAACTCGGTTTCGATGCTGATCCCGTTTTCATTCCGCAGAAGCAGAACGATATCGGACAGGCGAACCGGGCTGGCGCAGTAAATCGGGTTGCGTATCAGCGCATCCAGAACCTGCCTCTTGCGGTTGCTCAAGGTGATGGTTTCACGCTCACCGTCCGCGTATTGCACCTCGTAGCGCGCCCCGCCTCGGCGGCGCGGTAGATCAAGCCTCGAAATGATCCACTGGGTGTTTTGGGGCGGTTTAGTGTCTGTTTTCTTATACATGCTCGTTACCTTCTTCTTGAAGGAACAGGCCGGATGCGGTACGTTTCTGTTGCTGCACAAACGAATACTGCCCCTGCCCGAACCTTTTGGGTGGGGGTTTCGTTTATGCGGCTTCCTGCAGTTGGCTGGTCAGGGCCTCATCAACCTGACGCTCTACCCAGTACAACCGTCCACCTAGCTTGAGGGGTTTCGGCAGGCGTCCTGCTTCAATGTCCCTGTAGACCGTTGACCGTCCTCGACCGCCGAGTTTCTGGCGGAGTTCGCTGAAGCTGAGATATTTCATCGTTAGGGCCTCTTACTTGCTGGAACACCGCAATGGCGTCCCTTCTGGCCCAACTATGCCCCACTTTAATTTGGCTTAATAACAATTACTTAGGTAGAAATGTCGCGACGTTTTTCCCTAGCTAGCTTAAGTGCGGCCTGCAAGGTTTTGGACCCGTACTTTTGAAAGGCCTTTCGAACCGTTTCATACTCTTCGCCCTGTTCCTCAACTACTGTTTGGAAAGCAGCATCTTGGCTAATTGGTTGACCTTCGTATTCAGCCAAAGCCATTAAGAGCACTACGTTGTATGAAAGCCAACGGTTCCGGTTTTGTGTTTTCTCGGTATTTCTTGTGGCCCGCTTGCCTTGTCCACCACCTTCAATGTTGAATGCTTCTCCAAGCTTTTTGCTCCCGGTTTGGTACTCCATCCACCCCTCAACGATAGGCCGTAGTAAGGCCCGTGGCACTTCAACTGTATCGTTTCGCCATGATGCCACAGGGTAGCACGCCGTAATTTCCGTGTTATCCAGGCCCTCCTCAATTGCGAGGAATACAGTGGAAAGAATATCAAGGCTTGCGTACTGTGCGGAGATTTCTGAATTGGCGACTCTATCTGCATACTGGCGAGCCCTGGCGGAAAGCTTAGTAAGATATTTTTCTTTGTTGCTAGTCACTGGTTCGCCCCTTTAGCTGAGTTGGTTGCTTATACATCCAGTTTTCCACGGCACTATCCCGCCAGCCGATGGCGCGCAGGCCAAGCTTCTGGGGTCGCGGGAAATCACCGCGCTCGATCATGCGGTATATCGTGGATCTGCTAAGCCCTATGGCCTGCTGAACTTCTATGCATCTCAGTATTCTATCGGTCATTAAATGTTTCCTCTTTCCAAATGAAAAAAGGTTACAATCTAATAGTTTAAGCCCAGTTAAATTTTCCAGATTAAGCAAGTCGAAGCACCTCGCTCGCGTTCTTCCCGGTGACATGATCCGCCCAGCGGGCCATCAATACACGGCGCTGATCGAGAAAATCCGTGCGGCGATAGGCACGGGCAACTTTCGTTCCGGTCACGTGCGCCAAAGCCACCTCGGCAATGTTTTCCGGCGTACTCGTTGCCTCTGCGCACCAGGTTCTGAAGCTGGATCGGAAGCCATGCGGGCGGGCGTCCATGCCTCGCCGCTTCATCAATGCACTCATCGTCGCGTCGGAGAGAACGCCCCTACGAACACTTGGGAACAGGTAGCCGTCCCGCGCCAGCGGCTGGGCCTGCTCGATGACGGCCAAAGCCTCCTTAGACAGCGGCACCCGGAATTCCTGCTCATAGCCTTTCTGCGACTTCATGTTTTCGGCGGGAACGGTCCACACGTCGTCTTCAATCTCATCTAGGCGGCAGAAGCGGATCGGCTTGGACCGTAGAGCTGTCAGGATTAGAAGCCTAAGCGCCAGGTGCGTGACCGTTCCATCCGAAAGGCTTTCATAGAAGCTCGGCACTTCCTGCCACAGCAGCGCGGGGATATTGCGTGCTTCGTGTCTGGACTTGCCCAGAAGCGCCTTAGCCTTTTCCGTTGCCTGAACATCCACATCGAGTCCCATGGCAGCAGCATGCTTCAAGGTGATATTCAGCCGGTTTAGAGCCTTTCTCGCGGTGTCTGACTTCGTGTGCCAGATAGGTGCCAGGGTGTTCTTGATGTCACGCTGGTCGATATCCTCGACCGGGACTTTTCCAATCTTCGGCAAGACGTGCAATTCGAGGGGAGTGAACCACCGGCCTGCCTTGCCGTCGCCTTTCAACTCGGCCTTCTTGGCTTCGAATGCCTCCACAGCCACTGAGGATAGAGTGTGGTCGTCGCGCATAGCATTGCGGCGCAGGCGTTCCCTTTCCTTGATCGGATCCTTGCCCTCCCGAACGACGGCCCGCCAGCGTTCGGCAGTATCGCGAGCTTCTTTCAGGCTGACATCGCTCAGGGCACCGAGCCCCATTTCCCTGCGCCTGCCATGGACAGTGACACGAAGAACCCACTGAGCCCCGCCGTCTTCACGCTTGTGGAGCCATAGACCGGCGCCATCGGAATACTTGCCGGGTTTCGCGTTCTTGACCTTGGCGGCTGATAGCTTGTGTTGCGCGGGCAAATCACTGTCCCCCTCTTAATCCACCTCTATATATAGTATATAACGCGACAGCATGAAACAGCATGAAACAACTAAACTACCAAATTTATTGGAAAACTGTGATGTATGACACGGGTTGGCACTACATGATATAGGGTTTCAATGCCTCTCCTGGGCACCATTCGTCAACCCCGAAATCCTTATTTTTCTGGTTTTCTTGGGTTCTGAGCGAATCGCGACCGAAAACTGCCCCACAAATCGCCACGCAAGTTGGTTTCCGGCAGCCTCTTGCTGGCACGGGAAAGGGAACCCACCCGCCATTGCAGTTAAGGGACGGCCATATCCGAGAATTGTCCTGTAGAGAAAACGCCGATTTGATATCTCGCTCAAGGTCGGTAAGCCTTGCGGCATGCCAGCTCAGACCGAGGTCGGCAAACCCACCGAATTGGTACCGGAGATCCGACGCCGCTCCCCAAGTGAAGCTAAACAGACAACAAGAACCGCCACTGGAAAGAAACCCGGCGGAGATGAGGAATCACCTGCTTCTCATACTCAGGACACAGATACACAGCAGCCGAAGATGCTCTGAGGCGGCTTAAAAGAGCTGGCGTTCGAGTCAACCAAGACCCGTACGGGATGTGTTGATAATCGCGATCAGGTAGGTCGCGATTATCAAGAACGCGTTCGTCCGCTTCAAGCCCAAACTGACCCGGGCGTGTCTTGTCCACGTCGCGCGCGCAGCGAGGTCCGCATCGACAAGGACGGCCCACAGCGGCCATCCATGCAAGTAGTAGCGAACGGCGGCTTCGAACCCTTTTGCGTCATTGACTCGCCATCCCCGCCAGCATGGAGCCAAGAGCAACAAAGTGGATCAACATGATCGCTTTGTCGTTCCATATCACGCCGACAATCAGCCAGCCCAGAACGCCGATGAGGAACAGGTAGAGGTTCCAGGGCGTCCAGCCGAAAGCGGTTCCCGCGTAGCCCAGGATCTGGATGACCGAGGCGATCCACTTCACGATGAACGCCGTTTGGCCGCGCTGGATGATATTTGTTGCCTCAGACGCCACGGGTCAGCCCTCCGTCGATCCGCCAGTTCTGCCCGGTGACATAGCTGCCGCCTTCCGAAGCGAGCCAGCCGATGAGTGAGGAAATCTCTTCTTCTTTGCCGTAGCGTCCCATCGGGATACGTGCGCGGCGGTCCTCGGTCTCTGGCAGGCTGTCGATGAAGCCAGGCAGAACATTGTTCATGCGGATGTTCTGTGCGGCATACTTGTCGGCGTATAGTTTGGCGAAACTGGCGAGGCCGGCGCGGAAGATGCCCGAAGTTGGAAAGAGCGCGTCGGGCTCGAAGGCTGCGAAGGTCGAAATGTTGATGATCGCGCCACCGCCTCGTGCCGCCATGATCGGCGTGACGAGGCGGGTGGGACGGATCACGTTCAGAAGGTAAACATCAAGCCCCGCATGCCACTCTTCGTCGGTGATCTCGATGATATCTCCCTTGGGTCCATGCCCGGCTGAGTTCACCAGGACATCGATGCGGCCCCACCGGTCAACCGCGCCGTCAACGAGGCGTGTGAGATCCTCGACCGACTGGTTCGATCCGGTGACGCCGAAGCCGCCGAGATTTTCGGCGAGCGCCTCTCCTTTGCCGGAAGAAGATAGAACACCGACCTTGAAGCCGTTGGAGGCCAGGCGTTTCGCAGCAGCAGCTCCCATACCGCTACCGCCTGCTGTGATGAGCGCTACTTTTTCTATCGTCATGGTCCTATGCTCCTTAGTGGCCGGAGAATCCGGTTGTTTCTGTTTTCCATCAAGTAAGTGGTATGGGATACTATGACCAGCCAGATGGGCTATTTCGTGAGTGTAGGAAATCTATCGTGTCGAAGGAAAACGGCTTGCCGCCCCTTAACGGCCTCCGGGCATTCGCAGCGGCGGGCAGACATCTGAGCTTCCGCGCGGCGGCCGATGATCTGGGCGTGACCCAAGGGGCGGTAGCCCAGCAAGTCCGCGGACTCGAGGAACATCTCGGCCTTCGCCTGTTCCTGCGGGTGTCCCGTGGTCTGGCTTTCACCGAGGAGGGGCGCGCTTACCACGCGGCGGTTTCGCGGGCTTTCCTACAGCTCTCGGAGGCAACCGTGGCACTCCGGTCGGCACCGTCGCGAGCGACGATCAGTGTGACCCCCACCTTTGCGTCGAAGTGGCTCATCCCGCGGCTCGCGGAGCTCACCGAAGCCCATCCCGGGATCGACCTGCGCATTACCGCCACCGAGCGCGTCGCGAGCTTCCATGCCGACGGGATCGACCTCGCGGTGCGGCAGGGACGGCCGCCCTTCGGGGCGAGCCTGCGCGCCGATCTACTCTTCCCGCAGGAGGTGATTGCAGTCTGCTCGCCCAACCTGATCGCCCGTCAGGATCTACCGCTCGACGCGGCGGCTTTGTCGCGCATGACGCTGCTGCACGACTCGCACGATCTTTGGCCGAAATTCATCGAAGCCGCCTTTGGGGGTGAAGTTGAGCTGTCGCGCGCACTTCGGTTTAACCAGACAACACTCACTATCGACGCGGCGCTGGCTGGGCAGGGTATTGCGCTGGCAAGCCGTTTCCTCGTTCAGCGAGACCTGAAGGTTGGGCACCTTGTGCAACCGCTCGACTGTGCTCTCGAAGGTGGACTGGACTTCTACCTGCTGACGCCGCGACAAAATCCGTCTGATGCGTCATTGATCGTCCGCGACTGGTTTCTCGGCATGACTATCGAAAGCGCCTAAGTGAGTCGCCGTGGTTCGCCGCAGCTAAGGCAACTTTGTCCACTTAACGTACATTGACGTCATGTGCAGCGAACGACGGCTTCCCGCCCCTCTCCGCCAGATGCTTCATGTGCGAGAAGCAGTCTCTTGCGTATACAGCGAACGGCGGGAAGATCCGCACAGCTGACACCCGAGACCTTGAAACTGCCCCTCTGATTTCTGCGAGGGCAATAGCCTGTTAGAACCGTGTGACACTCCCCGAACAGCTTCATCCATTTGCACAGAGAATGAGTACTGATGCCCAAACGCCTGGAAACCTCACGAACCGGTTAGCCCCGCACCGTGATCTGATGCACCGCATCCCTCTTAAACTCGTCGCTGTAATTGCTTGTCCCCATGTCGGCCTCCTTGCTTCAAAGTAAGAGGGCAAAGCGTCTAGAAACCTAGGGCGACCTCAGGGCATCCAATTCCTCGATGACGGTCAGGTGGCCACAGGGCCAGGCGTGGCTTTGAAAGCGCTGGAATAGAGCGATGAGTTAGCCATTATTTCGGCATAAACAGTCTCCAGAAAATGAAAAATGCGGCAACCGCCAATCACAGACGGTCGCCGCTTTCATCATAGAAATCAGTTTTAAACACTCGTTACTGATAGACATCATTGCGTTCTGTCCGTGCGTTAAATGTGGCGCGATTGTGTCCGAAATTGGCCGTTCAGGGTTTTCTGCGAAACAACCCGTTTCGAAAAACGAACTGCAATGTAAGTCTTCGAACTTTGCTCCAATCGCATGTCACGCCTCGCGGTAGATTGCCGTCGTTATCCGCAATAGACGCTGGATACAGCACGGGCCGGATCGAGGGTGCGAATGCATGCTTGGCGGAGTGCGCGAATTAATCCTTGTTTGCAGCGACAGAGCCACGTCTTCAGATGTGAAGGCAGAAAATCTAGAGCACTGGCAATCCTGAATAAGGTCCGGGCAGAAGTTTTTGCTGCTTTCTTTCCAACCAGCCGTCGCAATTTTATCCACTTCGCCTTATAGTTGTTTGGAGATGGCGTGATGCACGTAAAATGCATTCGACCGCGCGCTGTGAAAAAAGTTTCTGCTTGTGGGACGAGAAAATGCACCTTCTGGCTGTAGATGACGAACCGGCAATCCTCCAGCTCATCGAACTGTTGGTGCAGTTCAATGGAGAACACACGGTAACCGCTGCAGAATGCGCAGTTGATGCACTTGACGTGCTAGCGCAGCCCGACGCTGAGCCAATTGACTGCTTCCTGGTGGATATTCAGATGCCCGGAACAGACGGTATTGAGCTTTGCAAGATCCTGCGAAGTCGGCATGATCACAAGAAGACGCCAATCCTTATGCTGACGGCAATGTCGGACAAGTCGTACATCGACCGAGCTTTTTCGGCTGGGGCCACTGACTACATCACCAAACCAATCGACATCGATGATCTGCTCGGGCGTATCAAACTGATAGAAGAGATTGTCTTCAGTCGAAAGAAGCAAAACCAACAGCCAGATTTGAGCAACACAGGTGCGAGCGAAACCGACGCGCCGCTGGCACTGCACGAACCGTTCCATGTGCGCGATATAAACGGGATGATCGATTACCTGGCCCTTGAGAATTACATTTCCTTAATGGCACGCAAGAAGCTGTTCGGTTCAGCTGTGTTTGCGTTCAGCATTCGCGACATAGAAGGCCTGTTCCGACAAACCTCGCGCTTCGAATACGAATGTCTCGTGGCGGATGTGGCCGAGGCCATCACATTGGGTCTCAGCGAACATCCACATTTAATATCGTATGCTGGGAACGGCACTTTTGTATGCATTGTTGAGGACGGATGGCAGCCGGATTCAGAAGCTCTGGCCGATAAGGTGAATATAGCCATTCACACCCTAGGACTCTATTTCAATGACGGCAGGCCGATGTCTGTCAAAGTGTCTGCTGGCGATGTCATACGCTTGGTTTGGAAAAGTGGCGACAGCGCAATAGATGCCCTGTCAGCCGCGCATCAAAGTGCCGAGAAAGAAAGCCGACGTTACGCAAAAGACCTCGAAAACTTCTGGGACGATAAGGACATCGTATCACGCTGACCGGGGCTATTCGCCCAGTCGGAAAAGAATGTTCCTGCCTGAGACGGCAATCGGTTTGACATGCCGGCAAAGGTCGCTCGAAGCTGGATGCTAGTATTGAAAGTACTTGGAGCGGTATCGGATTTATTGAAAATGCCCGCTCAACATTTCCGTTACTAATTTCAACGCAAAGCGTTATCGAATTGAGGAGTAATGGGGACAGAAGCCAAAAAAATCTCGGATTCGAAGCGACACCCTTACCCAAAAGTGAAGGTTTCGTACTTACATTTACTCACTTCGACCCATTGACACTGTATCATGTCATGATACATACTACGCAATGATTCAGAGCACCAAGGGCAAATTGGCGGATAGGGCCGTTGCCGGGAAATACGGCAAAGGATGCCCTGCCAACCTTGTAAAGCGAACGATTGCTATGCTCGCCGCGATGGATGCTGCTTCGGTTCTTGAGGATCTCCGGTTCCCACCGGGTAATCACCTCGAAGAGCTAAAGGGTGACCGCGCTGGTCAGTACTCCGTTCGCATAAACGACCAGTGGCGCATCTGTTTCACCTGGGCCGAGCTTGGTCCTGCTGACGTTGAGATAGTTGATTACCACTGAAAGGAGCCGACTATGACCATGCTGCAAGTGCCGGTCCATCCCGGCGACGTGCTTAATGAGCTTTATCTGGAGCCGCTGAATATGAGCGCTCCTGCCCTCGCCAAGAAACTTGGAGTGCCTCGCACTCGTATTGAACGCGTATGCAAGGGTGAAGTTGCTCTCAGCGTTGATACGGCTTTTCGCCTGGCGAAGTTCTTTGGTACGACCCCAGAGTATTGGGTAAATATGCAAAAGAACTATGAACTGATTAGAGCTCGTAGTGAAATAGACGTCTCCAACATCCAACCGTTGGAAGCGGCTTAAACTTGCTGCGCCTCTGCCATTACATCGATTGTAATGCGCTGTGCGCCAGCCTTGATGACCTCAACGCTGGCTAATAATCTGTCGCTGGCGTCATCGACAACTCCCCGGAAGGGGAGTTCAAGCTGCCTGCGCGTAAATGGTAAGGATCACCACAAAACAGTCTGTGAATTGCCACCAGAAGTAGCTTAACACCCTGCCACGAGCAAAAGCTTTAAGCTATTATTCCAAGGTCAGTTTGAGATGCCCCTAGTTTCCTAGACAGCTGCCTTGTTCAGTTTCTGCTGTCTGATCTCATAGTCAACGGGCGACAGCATGCCGTTATTCGTATGTTTGCGCTTCGGGTTGTAGAACAGCTCAATGTATTCGAACACGTCCTGCCTGGCGGCGTCGCGGGTCGGGTAGGTCCGACGCCTGATCCGCTCTCGCTTTAGCAATTGGAAGAAGCTTTCGGCCACTGCGTTGTCGTGGCAGTTGCCTCGTCTACTCATGCCGGGTTCGAGGTTATGCTGGTGCAGAAACGTCTGCCACTCCCGGCTGGTGAACTGGGAGCCCTGATCGGAATGCACCATGACCTGCCCAGCGGGCTTTCGTCGCCAAACAGCCATCAGCAAAGCTTGCAAAGCCAGGTCCTTGGTCATTCGGGATTGCGCAGACCAGCCGACCACGCGGCGCGAGAACAGGTCGATGAGGACACACAGATACAGCCAACCCTCGTGGGTCTTGATATGGGTGATGTCGGTTACCCAGACCTGATCGGGGGGCAGAAGCTTGTTCCGACCCTGACCGATGGCGGGGTCGCCATGGGGATGGGGCGGTTCCAGGTCGGGGCGGGCCTGATCCTGTACACGCTTGGATCTCATAGCCTTCCGGCCGCGGAATTGGCCTTGCTTTCGTTGACCGAGGTGCTGCTAGGGCCGGGTTGGGTCTGGTTGTTTCTCGGCGAGACGGCGAGCATCAATACGCTGATCGGCGGTACCGTGCTGCTATTGGCGATTGCCGGCAATGCGATCTCGGGCAAGCGTCGGAAGCTGCCACCGATCACGTCGCCGTAGAGACTTCTGATGCGATCGACAAAACCCGACCGCTCGTCATCCATGCACGGGAAACTGCGGGTCCGCGCTTCTGTGAAGAATGCCCGATTTGTCTGAACGCGCGGTTGAAGTCTCGGGGGTAAATTGGTGCTGAGTGTGCGGTATAAAGCTTGGTCTGTAAGCTTTCCCTGACGTCACGCATGACCCAATTCGCAGAGGTTTGGTGATCGGGTTGCACTCCATACGCAAACCTGTTTCGTTCCGGCCATCGCTTGCCACACGCGCCATCTGGAATGCGGCCACCAATCGGTTTCCGCAGACCCGACCTTTTTGCGTGGTGGCGTCCCGTTGGCGGTCAACGCCCTGACGGCGAAGCTCGCGAAGAAAAAACTAAGGAGATGTCAGAATGAAACGATTTTTGCTGGGAACCGCGTTCGCCGTAGCCACGCCCGTGGCTGCAGCCGCACAGGATTGCGGGGAGGTCTCGATCGCTGAAATGAACTGGGCCTCGGCGCAGATCGTCGTCGCGGTCTCGGACTTCCTGCTGACACAGGGCTATTCCTGCGACGTAACCGTTGTTCCGTCGGACACCACACCGGCCGTCACCTCGCTTTCGGAGAATAACGAACCCGATGTCGTGCCCGAGATGTGGCCGAACTCGGCCGGCGACGCCTATGACAAACTCAAGGAAAACGGGCGCATTGTCGAGCTGACCAGCGTCCTGAACCCCGGCGGCGTCGAAGGTTGGTGGATCCCGACCTACCTTGCCGAAGAGCATCCTGAACTGACCACCATTGAGGGTGTGCTCGAAAACCCCGACCTCGTTGGCGGCATGTTCAACAACTGCCCCGATGGTTGGGGGTGCCGCACGGTCAGCGATAACCTGGCCCGTGCTTTCGATCTCGAAGGCAACGGCATCGAGGTGTTCAACCACGGTTCGGGCGAAACCCTCGCGACCTCGATGGCCTCGGCCTATGAAAGCGAAGAACCGTGGTTCGGCTACTACTGGGGTCCGACAACGCCGCTGGGCAAGTTCGACATGACCCGCGTGGAGCTGGGCGAGTATGACGAGGAAGCGCATTCCGCCAACCAGAACCCGGATAATCCGGATCCGCAGCCCTCGGAGTTTCCGACGGCGCCGATCCTGACGGTCGTCACCAAGGACTTTAACGACAACAACCCCGAGCTGGCGGAGTTCTTCAGCAAGGTGTCGTTCGAGACATCCGAGATGAGCCAACTCCTTGCCTGGCAGGACGAGAACAACGCCTCAACCGAAGAGGCTGCGGTCTACTACCTGCAAAACAACCAGGACACTTGGAGCGAGTGGCTGAACGAAGAGGCACGCGGGAACCTGTCCGAACTGCTCGAGCAGTAAGCGCGGACGCGTGATGGTTCCGGCGGGAAGGGCACAGCTTCCCGCCGGAATTTGTCTTTTCCAACATAGCTGCACCGCCCTGAGCGTCCGGGGCAGTTGTGCCACAATAACATGCGAAGGTTGCTAAAGGCCGGGCGTCTTCAAGGTTCGCCCCAGCCCAAAGACAATCGGACGGTCCGCTCGGGATCCGGGGAAGTGATACATGGCGACATACGATTTTTTATTCGACAAACTGGGCCTTCGAGGCTGGTGCGGCGAAGAGCAGGGCGGCGGCCTGAGCTCGATGGCGGACCTCATGGGGCAGGCCGGAGGCGAAAGTGACACCTCGCTCTGGGAGCTTCCCTTTCCATCGCTCGACGCCCTGAACGATGCCTGCAGCAGCGTCCCGCAATCGCGTGACCTTACGCGCGGACTGGAGCGCGGCTTTCTCGACATCAAGGACAGCCTGAAAGTCGTGGTCGACCCACTGACCCAACCGCTGAGCTGGGCCCTGGAAAACGCGCTCTGGATCATGCAGTCGGTTCCGTGGTGGATCATGATACCGCTGCTGATGCTGATCACCTGGGGCGTGGGCCGGTCGGGCAAGCTGGTGGCGCTGGTCGCGGCCTGCTTCGGGTTTCTCGCCTTCATCGATTTCTACGATCATACCATGCAAACGCTCGCGATAATTTTCGTCTGCGCCTTCATATGCGTGCTCTTCGGTGTGCCCATCGGGATCGCCATGTCACGCAATGACAGGGTGCAGAAAGCGCTCATACCTGTGCTGGACATGCTGCAGACGTTACCCCCCTTCGTTTATCTTATCCCGCTGATCTTCCTCTTCTCGGTGACGGAGCCCAAGCTCTACGGCATTGCCATTATCCTTTATGCCATCGTTCCGGTGGTGCGTTTGACAGACCTCGGGATCCGGTTGGTGGACAAGGACGTGATCGAGGCCGCCGATGCGTTCGGGATGACCAGGCGGCAGAAGCTATTCGGGGTACAGATCCCGCTGGCCCTGCCCAACATCATGGCCGGCGTGAACCAGACGATCATGATGAGCCTCGCGATGGTGGTCATCGCCTCGCTGGTCTCGGCGCCGGGCCTCGGCGTGCTGGTGCTGCGCGGCATCCGCAGCCTCGAGTTGGGCGTCGGCCTCTTGTCCGGCCTCGGCATCGTGCTGCTGGCGATCATTCTTGACCGGGTCACCAAAGCCGCGCTCGCACGGATCAACGCGGAGCAGAAATCATGAGCGATGAAAGCAAGATCTCGGTATGCAATCTGTACAAGATATTCGGTGAGAACCCGCAGGGCGCACTTGAAAAGGTGCGCGCCGGCATGGGCAAGGCCGAATTGCAAAGCGAGACGGGCCATGTGCTTGGTCTGAACAACATCAATGTCGACATGCCGACGGGCAAGACCACGGTCATCATGGGCCTGTCTGGTTCCGGCAAGTCCACCCTGATACGCCACCTTAACCGGCTGATCGAACCCACGGCGGGCGAGGTGTATGTCAACGGCGAGAATATTCTGGACTACAACGAGCACCGTCTGCGCCGTCTGCGGCAGGCGGAAATGTCGATGGTGTTTCAGAAATTCGCGCTTCTCCCGCACCGTACGGTGCTGGAGAACGCCGGCATGTCTTGGGCAATCGAAGGCAAAAACCGAAAGCAATACGCGGAAGAGGCGACCCGGTGGCTCAACCGCGTCGGCCTCGAAGGCCAGGGCGGGCAATATCCCGCACAGCTTTCCGGCGGCATGCAGCAGCGGGTCGGGATTGCCCGGGCGCTGACCTCGAACTCGGACATTATGCTGATGGACGAGGCGTTCTCGGCCCTCGATCCGCTGATCCGTACCGACATGCAGGACTTGTTGATCGAATTGCAGGACGAGCTGTCCAAGACGGTCGTATTCATCACCCACGACCTCGACGAGGCGCTCAAGCTGGCCGATCACCTGGTGATCCTCAAGGATGGCTTCGTGGTGCAGCAGGGCGAACCGCAGGATATCCTGCTGAACCCGAACGATCCCTACATCGAAGCCTTTGTCAGTGACATCAACCGCGCGCGTGTGCTGCGGGTACGTTCCGTGATGAAGACGACCAGTGATACGCCGCAAGAGATCGCGGGAGAGGTCGATGCAAATGACACGCTGGAGTCGGTCATCGCGACCTCGCGGGGCGACACGACGAAGAACTACCGCGTCATGCGCAATGGACGCCAAGTGGGCGTACTCCACATGCGCGACCTCGTCCGTGCATTGGTGCCGCGGGTCGCGAGCGATGCAAGTGGTGAATGGATGCTAGAAAAGTGAAGACGCCGCTGCCTGGATTCATTCAAGTGTTTGAAGACCGGTCGCGAAATCATCAGATTGTTGGCAATGCTCTCTGCCAGAACACAGTGATTGGTATGAGCGGCCTTGCCAACTTATTTGGATCTGCCCGAATGCGGCCTGACCCACGCCCGCCAGGTGGTCATTTCAAGTGTGTAGGCGCTCCAAAGATCGAGGGCATCAGCTCTGCTGTGGCGATAGGATTTGGCGGTGAGACGACGGCGGCGCGGACGCAAGATCGAGTATGTTCCCATTCGCGTCAACTGCCCGCCAGAGCCAGAACTTCACGTCATTGATCGGAACAACGACTTCATCCAAGTGCCATTTGTCGCAAATGCCAGGCCTGTCGCGCTTGATACAATCGGCAAAATGAGGGCCAAACCGGTTCATCCAGTTCCGGACGGTTTCCCGGCTGACCATCACGCCGCGTTCGGCAAGAAGATCCTTGTCATCCGCCGTGCTGAGCGCAAAACGATGGTACGTCCAGACCTTATAGGCGAAGATCTCGCGTGGAAAACGGTGGCCTTTCAGCCCGGGCATTGTGCAAGGAGTTTTCCTACCTGATGCTTTTGCGAAAGCCAACGAGCAAACAAGTTGGTAATGCCCGCGGCCCTGATCCCGCCCGACCTGATGATCCGCCGCACCAGCGGCCCGCCGCAGGACGGTGCCTGACCGTCAGCGCACCGACAGGACGATCTTGCCCACATGACCGCCGTCCTCGAGTTCGGCATGGGCGTCGGCGGCGCGGGCCAGAGGATGGACGGAGTTGATGACCGGTTTGATCTTGCCCTGTTCCAGGAGGGGCCAGACCCGGGCCAGAAGGTCGGCGGCGATCAGGCCCTTTTCCTGTGGGGATTGTGGGCGCAGTGTGCTGCCGCACAGGGTCTGGCGCTTGCGGATCATGCCTTCGATGTCGATCTGGGTCTTGCCGCCACCAAGGAAGGCGATGATGACCAGTCGCCCTGCCACGGCGAGCGAGGCGAGATTGCGGTTGAGGTAATCGGCGCAAATCATGTCGAGGATGACATCGACGCCGCGCCCGTCGGTGAGATGGGCGATCTCTTCCTCGAACCGTGCGGAACGATAGTTGATGGCTTCTGTAGCGCCGAGGTCGCGGCAGGCCTGGCATTTCTCGTCCGTGCCGGCGGTGGTATAGACGGTGGCGCCTATGGCGCGCGCGATCTGGATCGCCGTGGTGCCGATACCGCTGGCGCCGCCGTGGATCAGGACAGTCTCGCCCTCGGCGAGGCGCCCGATGCGGAAGAGATTGGTCCAGACGGTGAAATAGGTTTCGGGCAGGGCTGCAGCCTCGACCGCCGAAAGACCGGCAGGCCACGGCAGGACCTGGGGGGCGGGCGCGACGCAGTATTCGGCATAGCCGCCGCCTGCGACCAGCGCGACGACCTTGTCGCCCTCGGCAAAGGACAGCACGTCGTCGCCGCAGGACACGACTTCGCCCGCCACTTCGAGCCCCAGCACCTCGGTCACGCCGGGGGGCGGGGGATAGCCGCCCTGGCGCTGGCGCAGGTCGGGGCGGTTGACGCCCGCGGCCTCGACACGGATCAGCACTTCGCCCGGCCCCGGCGCCGGTATGGGGACCTCGCGGGGCTCGAGTACGTCCGGACCGCCCGGGCGGGTTGCGAAGACGGCTTGCATGTTCTGGGTCATATGTACGTCCTAACCTTGCAGGGATATGTAGGAACCGGCGGCGCAGAACAGGCCCAGCACCGCCAGTGACAGGACCGTCAGCCGGATGTTGTGCCGGCGCAGAAGCGGGCCGGGAGCCACCTGCATAATGCGGGTGGTGATGAGCACGTTGGCAGTGAACGGCGTGGAGGCGGCGGTGATGCCCCAGCCGATGATCGCCGCCAGCGCCAGCCACAGCAGGGCCGCTTCGGGCACCAGCGGGTGCAGAAGGCCAAGGAGGATGCTTGCCGAGACGATCGGGTTCAGCGCCGATACGCCGCCCAGCACCATACCCATGGGCACGAGCGCGATGAGGACCGGCGCTAGAGCATCGGGCGGAACGGGCAGGTCGCCGTCGAAGCTGGAGACGAACCACGCGATAACGGCGCCGAGAAAGCCCGCGCAGGACACGATGACGATCTCGTTGGCGCCGCTTGACGCGGTGGCGGCAAGTTCGTCGTGCAGGCCGGGAGCGCTGCCTGAAGTGACCTGGATCATCCACCAGGCCAGCGAAAAGATCAACACGGCCAGCAGAACGGACGCGGGCATTGACAGATCCGCGAACCGGTTCAGGGCGAAGGCCACCGCCACGAGAAGGGCGACACGTGCCACCACCCGCAGAAGAATCAGCTGTTCGGAGCGCGTGGGCATGACCGGCGTGGCCGTCGCCGGCCCGGACGCGGGAACGGGACCTTTGCGCGCCATGTAGCCGGCGGCAAGGTAAAGCGCGGCGGCGGCCAGACCGTAGGGCAGGACCTCGAAATAGTTGATCTCGGGCAGGATCGACAGAGTGACGATGGTCGAGAGCGCGAGCGGCGACCACATCGGCATGGCGCCGAAGCCGCGCAGCATCGACAGGGTCACATCCTCGACCGCGTTCTGGCGTTCCAGCTTGTCACGGGTCTGGGCCAGCAGCGTGGCCATCAGGCTGGCCGCGCCGAAATTCAGAAAGATCGCGAAGATATGCGTGCCCAGTGAAACGAAGAGATAGCGCGCGCCGCGCGGACGGCTGGCGACCACGACGGCGGCACTGCGGATATCGGGCGCGCGCGAGGCGGCGCGGCTGAGCATGCCGAGCGCGACCAGGAAGGCCGACAGGAAGGTGACGCGCGATAGTGCCCCGGCCTCGTCCAGCCAGCCCGCGACAAGGCCCCAGATGACCAGCATGACGACGAGGCTGCCGATGATCCATGCTGGCCGGTTGAGGGCCTGCCGATTGAGCAGGGCCAGCGCCATGAGCGCCGCCACTGCTGGGATTTCAGGCACCGGTGCGAAGATGGCCGCAGTCCCCGTGCCCAACAGGTACAGGGCCAGCCCCGCATTGAGGACGAACCGCGACCGGCCCGACGGGGGTGGGCGGTCAGGCATCCATCGCCTGCCGGATGCTGGCCGACAGGCCGCCGTCGACCACCAGCTGGGTGCCGGTGATGTAGCCCGCCTTGTCGGAGGCGAGGAAAGTTGCGGCCTCGGCGATGTCCCAGGCGCTGCCCATGCGGCCCATGGGGCATTGCGCGGCGCGGGTAGCGCGCATCTGAGCTTCGGTCCGGTCCCCATAGCTGTTGGCCAGTGTCACGCCGATGCGGGGCGTGTCGATCAGCCCCGCGATGATGGAATTGACGCGGATGCCATTGGGCGCAAGCTCGACCGCGAGGGACCGCACGAACTGGTTCGCGCCGGCCTTGGTGGCGGAATAGGCAAGGTGGGGATAGCCCACGTGCCGGATCGAGGCGATGGAGGACGTGACCGTTATGACCCCGCCGCCCTGCGCGCGCATCATCGGGATCGCCGCCTGTGCGGCCACGTGCAGCGAGGTCAGATTGGCGTCGCTGATGCGGCGCCAGTCTGCGGGGGTGGTGGCCTCGGACGGGCCGCTTTTGCCCAGGCCCACGTTGCAGTTCAGGATGTCCAGACGGCCATGTTTGGCCTCGATGCCAGATATCAAGCCGGTGACGCTGTCGTCGTCAAGGACATCGACGCGGGCCGCCTCGGCGCGACCGCTCTCGTCGGCGATCAGGCCCACGGTTTCCTCGGCCGACGCAAGATCGTTGTCGGCGGCGATGACATTGGCGCCCTCGCGGGCGAGGCTGATCGCGATGGCCCGGCCGATGCCGATGCCCGACGCGATGGACCCCGCGCCGATCACCAGCGCGATGCGGCCCTCAAGACCGTTGTCTGCGCCCTCGCTCATGCCGCACCCGATGTGCGCAGCGCGCTGCGCTTGGCGCGGGTGGCGCGCAGCTCGCGACGGACGCCGACATAGGCCGACAGGACGGTGATGACGATGAAGATCCAGCAGATCGGACTGCGGAAGAAGATCGTCACGTCCTCGGAAATGAGGAACGACCGGCGCAGGTTGTCCTCGAAGAGCGGGCCGAGGATAAAGCCCATGAGGAAGGGCGCCGCGGCCATGTCGATCTTCATCATGATATAGCCCAGCACGCCGAAGGCCAGCATCACGCCCACGTCGAACATCTGGCTTTGCACGGCATAGCTGCCGAACACGCAGAACATGAGCACGATGGGCAGAAGGATGTGGCGGGGAATGTCGGCGATGCGCGAGAAATAGCGGATCGCGAGTTTGCCCGATCCCAGAAGGACGACCGAGCTGAGCATGATGCCGATGAAGATGGCATAGATGATGCTGATGTTGTCCTGGAACATCAGGGGCCCCGGGGTGAGGCCCTGAAGCATGAAGGCGCCGAGGATCACCGCCGTCACCACGTCACCGGGAATGCCGAGCGCAAGCAGGGGAATGAGCGTGGCGCCAGCGACACCGTTATTGCCCGCCTCCGATGCGGCGACGCCTTCGATATTGCCCTTGCCGAAGGTTTCGGGAGACTTCGAGGTGCGGCGTGCCTCGCCGTAGGAGAGGAAAGCGGCGGCGGTGGCCCCGGCACCGGGGATGGTGCCGATGATGACGCCGATGAAGCTGCCTCGCACGATGGTGACGAGGCTGGATTTCAGCTCGGCCAGGCTGACGCGGCTCTTGTCGGCGGTCTTGACCGTGAAAGGCGCGACCTTGCGCATGTAGAAGTCGATCACCTCGGGCAGGGCGAAGAGGCCGATCAGCAGGGGGATGTAGCTGACCCCGCCCATCAGGTTGAAGTTGTCGAAGGTGAAGCGTTGCGTGCCATAGACGAGGTCCAGCCCGATGGTGGATGTGAGAAGGCCCAGCAGGCCGGAAATCAGCCCCTTGGTCAGGGACGACCCCGAGATCGAGATCACTACGGTCAGCGAGAAGCAGATCAGCCAGAAATATTCAGGCGGGCCGAAGGCAAGGGCAAGGCCGGCGATCAGGCTGGCGAAGAAGATAAGCGACAGATTGGACAGGAAGTCGGCGATGCACGAAGCGTAGAGCGCCATGTTGAGCGCCTTGCCCGCCTGGCCCTGCTGGGCTAGCGGATAGCCATCCAGCAGGGTGCAGGCGGCCGCGGGCGTGCCGGGCGCGCGAATGAGGATCGCGGTGATCGAGCCGCCGAAGACGCCGCCCTTGTAGACTCCGACCAGCAGCAGGATGCCGGTGACGGGATCGAGATTGAAGGTGAAGGGCAGGGCGAGCGCCACGGCCATGGTCGCGGTCAGGCCGGGGATTGCGCCCACGGTTACACCGAGGCACACGCCGGCGGTGATCGCCAGCAGGTTGGCCAGCGTGAAGAACATCTCGAAGCCGGTGGCAATATTCTCTATCATGGATCACATCCAGTCTTCGAAAAGGCCCATGGGCAGGGGCACCTGCGCGATGTGGGCGAAAAACAGATAGACCAGCACCGGCACGGCGATGCCGACGCCTAAGAGGATAAGCGGGCGGCGCTCGCCGCCGATGGCCATCAATGCGATGGTCACAATGATGGCGGTGAGCGGCATTCCCAGCCGCTCGGGCATCAGAAGGTAGAGCGCCAGCAGGCCGACAAGCAGCAGCAAGCGGGATTTCCAGCGCGGATGTGTCCCGAGCGAGGCGTCGTCCTCGCCGGGGATATGCGCGGCAAAGATCGCTTCCAGAAGGTGGATCAGGGCGAAGAGGCCCACGCTGATCGTCAGAACGTAAGGCAGGAAGACGGGTGACAGCGGCAGGTGTTTGACCGACGCCGGTCTGGTGACGCCGTTCGGGATGACGACGAAGGCGAAAACCAAGGCGGCCAGGATCGTGAGCACCGCGAAGATGATTTCGCGGCGGCGGCCCCTGCGGGCGTCGGTGTCGGTATCTGTTTCGCTCATGGCTGGCCCTCCTCCATGCCGCCCTTGACGGGTGGCGGCCCCGGCGGGCCGCCACCTTGGAAATGTCGAAAGATTACTCGACTGTTACGCCGGCCTCGTCGACGACCGCCTTCCAGCTGGAAAGCTCGCCCTCGATGTAGGCGGCGAAATCGTCGGGGCTGCCGCCCTCGATCTGGCCGCCGCGGGTGTCGGCGAATTTCTTGAAGCTGTCGCTTGCAAGGACTTCGCCCATCGCGTCGTTCAAGGTGGCGACGACCGCTTCATCGGTGCCCGCAGGGGCCATCAGGCCGAACCACGAACGCGCGGCGAACCCTTCAAGCTCTTCAATGCCCAGCTCGTCCAGGGTCGGCACATCCTCGAGGTGCTCGGAACGCTCCGGCGTAGTGACTGCCAGCGCGCGCAGGGCGCCCGACTCGATATGCGGCATGGCCGAGGGCAGGTTGTCGAACATCACGTCCACGTCGCCTGACAGCAGAGCCGGCACGGCCTCGCCACTGCCGCGGAACGGCACGTGAGTCATGTCGGCGCCGGTGCTGGCCTTGAACATCTCGCCCGAGAGGTGGATCGAGCTGCCCACGCCCGAGGACCCGAAGGTCATGTTCTCGGATTTCGCGGCTTCGAGGAATTCTTCGGCCGACTGGTACGGGCTGTCCTCGTTGACCACCATGACGTTGGGGATCGACATGATCAGCTTGATCGGTGCGAAATCCTCGACCGGATCATATTGCAGGTTCTTGTAGACAGCGGGCGCGATGCCGTGCGACGACACCTGCCCCATGAAGAGCGTGTAACCATCGGGGCGGGCGTTGGCCGCCTGGGTGGTGCCCAGAGTGGCGCCGGCACCGGGGCGGTTTTCGACCGTCACCGTCTCGTCCAGCACCTTGCTGAGGCCGTCGGCGACCTGGCGGGCCAGAACATCGGTTGCGCCGCCGGCGCTGTAGGGCACGATCAGCGTGATGCGCTTGGTCGGGTAGTCCTGCGCCATGGCAGAGCCGCCGAAGGCCAGCATGGCAGTGGCGCTGACGGCGCCGATCATGTTTCTACGGTTGAGTTTCATCTTGGTCTCCTCCTTTGATGAAATGCCTTTTCTTTCAGTCTGGTCCGGATTCTTCTTCAGACGGATCCGATGGTCATGCCTCCGCAGACGTAAAGGACCTGTCCGGTCACGAACCCCGCCCTCTCCGAACAGAAGAACGACACGGCGTCGGCCACGTCCTCGGGGGTTCCGGTGCGTTTCATGGGCACCGTCGCGATGATCTTTTCGGTGCGCGGGTCGCCCGGAGGGTTCACCTTGTTGAACAGCTCGGTGGCGATGGGGCCGGGGCCGAGCGCGTTGACAGTGATGCCGTGCTGGCCCAGTTCGAGCGCCCATGTCTTGGTCATGCCGTGCAGACCGGCCTTGGTGGCCGAATAGGCAGTGCGCAGCTCCTTGCCCAGCGCAACGCGGCTCGAGATGTTGACGACCCGGCCCAGCCGTGCCTCCTTCATCGATGGCAGGGCGGCCTGCAGGCATACGAGAGGCGCGCGCAAGTTGACCGCAGCCACCTTGTCGAGGGAATAGGGATCGGTCGAGGCGACATCCGCAGGTTCTACGATGCCGGCATTGTTCACCAACCGCGTCACGCGCCGCCCGTCGCAGAATTTCTCCAGCGCGGTGCGGGTGGCCTCGACATCCGACAGGTCGAGTTCGAGCACCTCGTCGGCGTGGTCATGCTCAGGCGCGATGCGGTCCACGACGGCGATGCGCAGCCCGTCGGCCTTGAGCCGCTCTGCAATCGCCGCGCCGATGCCGCGCGCGCCGCCGGTGACGATAGCGAAGTCGCTCATGCGTCGTCCTCGAACGGCATGGCCTTGTCGATTGTTTCCCAGATGAAGCGACCGGAGGGTTTCTGCTGCTCTTCGGCGATATGCGCCACGAGGCCCGCGGCGCGGGAGATGATGGCGAAACCGCGCATCAGTTCCACGGGGATGTCCATGTCGCCCAGAAGCGCGGCGGTGGCGCCGGTGGCGTTGATGGTGATGTGGCGGTCGAACTCGGCGTCGACGGCGGCGGACAGGGTTTTCAGCGCGCGCAGGTAGCGCGGGTTTTCGGATGCGGTCTCGCCGATCTCCAGCAGCTTCAACGCGCGGGGATCATCCGGGCGGTGAAGGTGGTGACCGAAGCCGGGCAGGTGAGCCTTGCGGGCGCGGTGTTCGCGCACAATTTCGGACGCGCGGGTGGCCTGTGCGTCGGCGTCGAGATCGACCAGTTCCGAGAGCAGGCGGGCGTTGTTCTCGATTGTGCCGACAAACTGGCTGCCGACGGCCAGAAGCCCCGCCGCGACGGCGCCCTGCAGATTTTCGGGCGCGGACATGTAGATCGACCGGGTGGTGATGGCGCTGGGGGTCAGCCCGTGTTCCATCATCACGATCAGGATCGCGTTCATCACGCGTTTCTGGCTGGGGCTGACCGGGCGGTTCAGGATGTGCTGCATCATCACGGTGACGAAATCGCTGTCATCGGTCAGCAGTTCGTCCACCAAGTTGCTGTTGCGATAGAAAATCTCGGTGTCGGTGTAACGGCACAGGGATGTCGTGGGCGCTGGTTTGGACATGGGTCAGCCTTTCTGAAATGCGTCGGCGTGCGCGGTGGCGTGCTCTTCCGCAAGTTGGTTTTTCTGAAGCTTGCCGATTGCGTTGCGCGGCAGGCTGTCACGGAAATTGACGGATTTGGGCGTCTGGACGGGGCCGAGACGCTCGCGGATGAAGGCGATGATCTCGTCTCCGGTGACGGCCTTGGCATCCCGCACCTGAACGGCCGCATGAACCGCCTCGCCCCACTTGTCGTCAGGCACGCCGTAGACGGCGCAGTCAATGATCTCGGGGTGTTCGCCCATGACGGTTTCCACATCCGCCGGGTAGACATTGAAGCCGCCGGTGATGATCATCTCCTTGGCGCGGCCCCGGATGAAGAGATAGCCGTCCTCGTCCTTCTGGCCGAGGTCGCCGGTGTGGAGCCAGCCATCGGCCAGCGTCTTCGCGGTGACCTCCGGCTGGTCCCAGTAGCCGGTCATCAGAAGGTCGCCGCGAATGACGATCTCGCCGGTTTCGCCCACGGGCAAGATCTTGCCCGCGTCGTTCATGATCTCAACCCGGCTGAGAAAGGTCTCGCGGCCGACCGAGGCGCGCTTGGCCGGGTTCTTGAGTTCCTCGGCCGAGATCATCGTGGCGATCTGGGGCGCCTCCGTCTGGCCATAGGTCGAGGCAAGGCAGGGGCCGAATATTTCCTGCGCGCGGCCGATCGCGTCGGGGCGCATTGGGCCTGCGCCGTAGATCAGGTTCTTGAGGTGCGCGTAATCGGCGTCGCGGACGTTTTCGAGCTCCATCAGCATGTAAAGCACGGTGGGCGGCACGAAGGTCGTGGTGATCCGGGCGTTCTGCAGGAAGTCCAGCGTCTGCTCGGGGCGGGGCCGGTCGAGCAGCACGAGCGTGCCGCCGGTTGCCAGCGTCGGCAGGATATAGGTCGAGGTGCCGTGGGTGATGGGCGCGGCGGCGAGGTAGCGCTGGCCCTCGCCCAGCGACCAGGCGGCGACCTGCGTGGCGATGTTGGTGTTCCAGGCGCGGTAGGGCTGCATCACGCCCTTGGGCAGGCCGGTGGTGCCACCGGTGAACTTGATCGCCTGCGTTGCCGAGAGAGGCAGGTCGGCCTCTGCCGGGGTCTGGCCGGCATGGTCGCGGCAGAGCGCACCCGTGGTGCCATCGCCGCCCTCGGGATCGGAATATAGGAACATGGCCTCGGCACCGGCGAGTTTCGCTGCCGTGTCCTTCTGGACGATGACGATGCTTGTGCGAGTGAAGGAAACGGCGCGGACCAGTTCGGCTGCGGCGTTCATCGGTTGCAACGGCACCCAGATCTTGCCCGCGGCCAGAACGGCCAACCAGCAGACGAGGTGGTCGATCGTGTTGTAGCTGCAAATGCCGACACGGCTGCCGAACTCGGGATCGAGCTTTTGCAACCCGGTTGCCAGCGCCTGCACGCGGGCGTGCAGATTCCGATAGCTGAGCTGCTCGTTGCCGTGTTCGATGGCGATGTGATCGGGCCAGAGCTTGGCTGCGCGGTTGAAGAAGTGGATGGGATACATGCTTGGTCTGCCTTAAGTCTTGAAACCCACGCGCTCGATGGCACGCTTCATTACAGCTACGATTTCCTTGCGATGCTTGGGGCCGAGATGGGACTTCAGTGCCGCGACCGATATCGCTGCCCTGAGCTGTCCCGTCTGGTCGAAGACTGCCACCGCGATGGCCCCGACATCTGGGATGATAATTGATCCGTTGATCAGCCAGCGGTGTTCGCGCCAGTGCTGCACCATGCGCCTCACTTCGGCCGCGTTGAGCTCGCCATAGCGGCTGAAGGTGTCGCTGCTGGCGGCGATCAGCCGGTCGCACTGTTTTTCTGGCAGGGCGGCGAGGATCGCGGCGCTGCCGGCACCCACGCCAAGCGGACGCCGGGCCCCGACGCGCAAGGTGTTGGCACAGAGCGCATAGGTATCACCCGACGCGTCGATGCAGAGCGCCTCGTCGTTGAAGGGTACGGAGAGAAAGGTGGTCTCGCCCGTAACGGTCGCGATCTCGTTCAATGCCGGACGTAACTCCATGCGAACGGGGTCAAACTGGCGCGGGGAGCCGGGGGCGCCGGCGAGATTGAAGATGCCGATGCCCAGCGTGTAAATCTTGGAGTAGGGGTCGAAGCTCAGAAGTCCGCCGTCCACGAGCCCTTGCAGAAGCCTGCGCGCCGTCGCCGTCGTCAGGTTCGCCTTCCGTGCCACCGCCGACAGGGTGACGCCGCTCTCGTTGCGTTCCGCTACGATGGGCAACAGGCGGATCGCCTTGGCAAGCGAGGTCTCCGCGACGCGGTCCGGCTTGTGACCCGCAGTTTGGCCCGTGTCTTGTTCGGTATCCTGGCCCGTTCCAGTCAATTGTGTCTCCCTCCCAGAAGATCCCGTCGTGAGACAGGGAATCTGCTGGGAATTTCGTGATGTCACACCTCGCTGTCGAGTCAAATTTGATCGATATATGAAATTTTCTTTTCAACATGCGAAATAAAAAAGTGCAGGTTGTTGATTAAAATATGTTTTGCGTATTTAATTTTTTTAAACCTGCTCAAACGGAAGACGATGGTCATTCATTTGGGGTTTGTTACAACTTGTCTGCTAGACCCCTGCCAGAGGCGCAGTTTCCGCGGGTGGATTGCCAAGGGCTTTGTCCGGCATTGCCAACTTATTTGCATCCGCCCGAATGCGGTCTGACCTGCGCCCGTCAGGCGGTCATTTCGAGTGTGTAGGCGCTCCAAAGATCGAGGGCATCATCTCTGGCGTGGCGATAGGATTTGGCGGTGAGACGATAGCGGCGGGGACGGAAGATCGTGTTGATCTGGTCATGTGCGGCCAGAAATCTCTGCGCCTGTCCCGGCGACTTGAAACGCCCCATAAGTTTCTCTCGCTTTCAGGTCGGCCGATGGGATCCTTCGATCCGGTTGTTCAAGCCCTTGTGCGCCCGATGATCAGCGTTCGCCGCAAGGTTGCAGATCGGCCTGATGTAACTGCGCAGCTTGTCGGTGATCACGACTCGTGGCGCGCCATGCCGGTCGATCAGCCGCTTCAGGAACCGGCTGGCGGCCTTCGCATTACGTTGCTTTTGTACGAGAATGTCGAGCACGTTCCCATTCGCGTCGACTGCCCGCCAGAGCCAGAATTTCACGCCATAGATCGGAACAACGACTTCATCCAAGTGCCATTTGTCACTGGTGCTCGGCCTGTCGCGCTTGATACAATCAGCGAAATGGCGGCCAAACCGGTTCACCCAGTTCCGCACGGTTTCCCGGCTGACCATCACGCCGCGTTCGGCCAGCAGATCCTCGACATCCGCCGTGCTGAGCGCAAAACGATGATACGCCCAGACTGCATAGGCGACGATCTCCCGTGGAAAACGGTGGCCTTTCAGGCCAGGCATCGTGCACGGTATTTTCATCCCGGTTGCCTATGCGAAAGCCGGTGGGCAAACAAGTTGGCAATGCCAGCACCTCTGCTTGCAGGTAAGGCGATTTAGTTTCTTTAGATTTTTCGGCGTTCGGCGAGGGCTTCTGCGCAGGCCTTGCCGAACGCAATCTCCACCGCAGAAAAAGGTGGGGCCTTGCGCAGAAAGTTAATCGTGCCGATTACCTGGTTTCCGGCAATTACAGGTACGTTCAGAACGGCGTTGAGACCGAGGCCGAGGATCTTTGCGTGGTCGTCAAATGCCCACGCGATGTCATCGGCGCCGAAACCGCAGTTTGTTTGCTTCTCGATCAGAACCTTTTGGCCCCATGCGCTTTGTCGCTTGGGTTTGCGCCCGCTGATCGGATAGGCGTTGGGCATGGTGGAATAGACACGTTCGACCTCCATCGTTTCCCGGTGAAAACGCATCGCGGTGAACAAGGCGTTTGGAATTGCCGCGTCGCAATGCGCGAGAGCTTCTTCAAGCGTCAGGGCGGGCGAGGAGAGGTGCGAAAAGTCAGTCATTTCATAATCCCTTGAGAGGATCTAGCCGGATACGGTTTTGCTCGTGGCCGCGCTACCTGCGCGGCGCGGGTCGGCTACGGCTTGAACGCCGTTGTCGTCGCGCAGCGCAAGGCAGATGCCGCCGGCGATCCATGTGGCGGCCGGCCATGCCTCGAGGTCGTGGCCACGTGCCTTCAAATCGGAGACCTGATCAGGGTGAATATCGGATTCGTAGAGCACTTTGTTAGGATGCACATCATGCGGAGCAAAGCTGCCGGGAAAGGAATAGGTGGCGACACGTGGCGCACGGACCGCGTCTGCCGGGGATAGCCCGCCGTCCAGGAGATGTAGCAGGACCTGTGCCGTCGCCTGAACCTGCACATCGCCGCCGGGCGTGCCGAGCGCCAGCCACGGCGTGCCCTCCTTCAGCGCAAGGATTGGGTTGGGGGTCAGGCGCGGTCTCTTGCCTGGGGCAAGGGCATTGAGATGGCCGGGGATACTTCGCGATTGCGATCCTCGGGACGACACCGAAAGGCCGGTCCCGGGGACGACCACCGTATCGTAGCTTGGATCGCTGGGAGTGGCCGAGAAGATGTTTCCGGAACCGTCGATCACGCTGATATGCGTCGTATCGGCACAGCCAACACGGAAGGGAGCGTCGTCGGCGTCGCCGTTTCGAAGCGGCAGGCGGCCGGGCGCCGGTAACGGATCCGACTGATCGGAGATGCCGCCCAGCCGTTCGGCCAGAAAGTCAGGATCGAGGAGGGCCTCGGGCCGGATCGTCATATGGTCGGGGTCGGTGACATAGGCTTCTCTGTCCGCAAAGACCCGCTTGAGCACTTCCAGCAGGAAATGCACATTCAACATGCCATCACGACGCGCTGCATCCAGCCCTGCCGCCTCGATCATGGCGAGAGTTTCAGCCATAGAAATGCCCTGGCACCAGGCTCCACAGCAATGGATTTCCGCGCCTCGGAAAAGAACCGGTATGGACACTTCATTCCGCACTTCGTAGCCGGCCAGGTCGGCCGCGGTCAGCAGGCCGCCGTTTGCCGCGTGAAACGCGACGATTCGCTCTGCCACAGGCCCCTGGTAAAAAGCAGCGCGCGCGGCGGCGAGGCCTGCGCGACGGTCCCCGGGGCAGGCGGCTTCGGCGTCCAGCATCTGTTGCAGGGTCCAGGCGAGATCACGCTGGAAAAATGTATCCCCGGCCAAGGGCGGCTTTCCGTCCGGCAAGAATATCTCGGCAGTGGAAGGAAAACGCGCATATTTTTCCCGGCGCGTGGCGATGAAATCGGCCAGAAGAGGATAGACCTTGAAGCCTTCTTCAGCTGCCGTAAGTGCCTCTGCCGCGACGTCGGCCAGGCGCAGGGTCCCCTTTTCCGACAGTGCCTTGATCCAGCTTGCCGGGGCGGCGGGGATAACCGTGCGAAGAATACCTTCGGGCACGTGCTCGCCGTGATCGCGGTGCATCTGGTGAACATCCGCTGCGGCAGGCCAGCCACCGACCCCATCTTGCGCTGTCACCTCTCCGGTTGCCGCGTCGTACATGATGATCGGTGCTACACCCGCAACCGATACGAGGTCTGGCTGTACCACGCCGAGGGTCAGTCCGGCGGCCACGCCGGCATCCACTGCGTTGCCGCCGGCACGTAAGACCCGCACCGCTGCCTTGGTCCCCAAAGGGTGTCCGGTGGCGACTGCCCAATCATTCATCATCTTTTCCTGGACTCGTAATTTTAATAATTAACTCACCCTAACCCTTTAACTACGTAGTTGACTAGCCCTCGACGATAATATTAGCGTTGTAATATGAGCGCGAAACCAGACAACCTGCCCCTTGGCCCCTTGCTTGGCCACTGGAAGGCGTCCGAGGCGAAATTGGTCAAGTACCAGCGTCTGACAGAGGCATTCGCAGCTTGCATTCGCGCTGGAGATTATCGCCCTGGGGGGCGTCTTCCAAACGAGACGGAAATTTGCGCGGCGTTGCCGGTAGGCCTGTCGACTGTCCAGAAGGCCCTGGCGCAAATGGTAGAAGAGGGGCTGGTGGTCCGTCGCCGCAAGTTGGGCAGCTTTATCGCTGAAGCCAGCAACCAGGTGCCAGAGGTCCATATCTATCGCTTCCGGGATCCGGCGACGGGTGAAGAGATGATGCCTTATACGCGCGTGCTGCGCGTGTCGCGGGTGCAGACCGAAACCTACGGTAAGTTGCTGGCGGAGTTCGACGCCGAAGAAGTTATCCGAATTGACCGGCTGGTCTGGGTAGAGGGCGAGCGGCCAGCCTTCAGCGCATTTTACCTGCCTGTAGAGTATCACAAGGGCATGCCCGACGAGAAAACCGAAACTCTGCACGGAGCATCCTACCACCGAATCTTGTGGGAAACCTACGGCGTCCGCATCGCACATGTGCGCCACGCGGCCTCTGCCGAGCTGCTTTCGGGAATGGCCTGCGAGCATCTCGACCTTGCCGCGCCTCACGTCGGAATGCTTTGGGACGCACACGAATTCAACCGCGACAATCGATTGCAGATTGTCCAGCGGTTTGAACTGCCGCGCGGGCACAGGCCCATGGAATTGGCAGAACGCAAGTCGGTCCTGTGACCAGATGAATGTATCACAACAGTGGAGGTTGAATAATGAGAAAGATACTGACTATGGGCGCTGCGTTGTCGTTGCTTGCAGCCCCCGCCTTGGCGGAATGGAATCCCGATGGCCCGATCCGTCTGTGGATCGGTTATGGTGCGGGTGGCGGTACAGATGTACAGGGCCGTACCCTTGCCAAGGAGATTGAGGCTCTGCGGGGATGGAAAGTCCTGCCGGAGAACAAGGCAGGTGAGGATGGCACCGTGATGTCTGCTCAGCTCAAGGGCGAAGAGCCTGACGGCCAGACGCTGGGTTTTGCAATAACCACGACCTACGACTTCGCGCCGATGAACAGTGACAACCTGTCGCCTGAAGATTTCACCTACGTCACGACGACTGCAGGGTCGCAGATGGCTGTGCTGGCGCGTGCAGAGAGTGGCTGGGAAACCCTGGACGATCTAAAGGCTGCGGCAGATGCAGGCGAAGAACTTGTATGGGCCAACTGGGGTACGCAGGTAGAAGCAGGCGCCGAAATCGTCGCGCGTGCGTTGGATATCAATGTGAATCATCTTCGCACAAAGGGTGGTCGCGGTGCGCTTAACGCACTGGTTTCCATGGATGCAAATGTCGGCTGGGGCGGTGGCGTGCAGAAGCCTCTGGTCGAAGCCGGCGAGCTGAATATTCTGGCTTCAGCCGAGACTTCGCCGGTTGCGCTGGCCCCGGAAAAACCCACCCTGCAGGATGTGGGCATCGATCTGAACCTCGGCTACCAGTACATCATCACAGGGCCGGCCGGCATGCCGGATGAAATCCGGGATGAGATCGCCGCCGTGGTCGCCGAGATTCTCAACAACCCGGACAGCGAAACCCGCCAGTTCATCGAAAAGCAGTATCCGCCGGCACCGATCCTGACCAGCGGTGACGAACTGCGCTCGCAGGTGATGACCACCTACGAAGCCAACGTCAACATGATGGAAGCGCTCGCCGAGTGACCGGGACTCCTGTGGAAAACGAGGCTCGAGAAGGGCAGGGCGGGAGCTGGAATCTCTGGCTTGGGCTTGGAGTACTGGGCTTTGTCGCCCTGTGCCTGACGGTCTGGTTTCCTCAGGATATCGGTAGCGGTTTCATGCAAAAAAACCTGACCGGGCGCACCGTTCCAGGCGATGCATTCTTTCCGGTTCTGCTGGTGGGGCTCATGGTCCCACTGGCAATTCTACTTGTATTTTCTCAACTGCGCCCGCGTCCGGGCGCGAGCGGTGAACCTGTCGGACACGTTGGTGCCGGCAATCTGGTTTTCCTGATACAGGTCATCCTGCTGACAGGCATGTCGATCGTGTTGATGAACCTTACCGGGCCCGCGGTCGTCTGGTTGACCAACAAGGCAGGACTGACAGCCTTCAGCGGATACCGGGCCGCATCGGCTACGTTTCCCTTCAATGTATCAGGGTTCGTCGCTGGTGGTTTCCTTCTAATCTGCGGCTTCATCCGGCTGACCTGTCGTCGGCTGAGCTTGCTCCATGTGCTGGTGGCCCTTGGGGTCGTGCTTATGCTTGTCCTGGTGTTCGACATTCTTCTGGAAAACGTCCACCTGCCGCCGAATGCCGATCTATAGGGCGCCTACAGAATGGATCTCGTTTTTCAGTACATACAGCTGGGTATCACCTCGGTTTTCGAAGGGCCGGAAGGTGGGCTGACCCTGCTGCCAGTGTTCATGGTGTTGATCGGGGTGCTGACCGGCGTTCTGATCGGGGCAATTCCAGGCATGTCAGGTCCTTTCGCCATGGCGATTGCGTTGCCGATCCTGGTGTCCATTTTCGGTTACGGGAATGATGCGCTATACCCTGTTCTGGGCTGCCTGTTGGGTATCATGAAAGGCGCGACCGTTGGTGGGGCGGTGCCGGCGATACTGTTCCGCACGCCGGGGACACCCGATGCCTTCCTGACCACGCTGGATGGCTATCCGATGGCGGCCAAGGGGCATGCGCGAAAGGCGATCCAGACCGCACATTTCTCGTCGGTTCTGGGCGACAACTTTTCCGACCTCGCGCTGTTCATTGCTGCGCCGGCCATCGCGCTGACGGTCGAACGCATTCTCGGTCTGCCGGAAAAATCTGCGCTGATAATTCTGTCGCTGTGTTTCATGGCCGCCGTAGTGGGAAAGGCCCCGTTGAAGGGGCTGCTGGGCGGATTGCTGGGCATGTTCGTTTCACTGATCGGGTCCGCAATGTCGGGCAACGGACCGCGCCTGACCATGGGAATGCCGGAGTTGGGCAACGGCCTGCCGCTGACCTCCGCGGTGCTGGGGGTGCTGGTGATCTCGGAGGTGCTGGTTTCAATGGAGGACATTCGTAACAACTGCGACGACGCGTCTTCAAGCGACGGTAAGCGCCCTGAGATGGGGCCGCGCCTGACATGGGTGGAGCGGACTGCGATGCTGCCGGGCATCCTGCGTGGGGCGTCCATCGGGACGCTGATCGGCTCACTGCCCGGTATTGGCACGACCACCGCTGCAACCCTCAGCTATGACAGCGCCAAACGTGCATCGAAGACGCCAGAAGCCTTCGGTACCGGCGTGCCGGCCGGCGTGGTGGCCACGGAATCGGCCAACTCGGCCGTGTCGGGGGCGAATCTCATCCCGGTCATGAGTCTGGGTATCCCGGGCAACTCGGCGGCGGTCTTCATCATCCTGGCGGTGGAGACGATTGGCGATTTCGCATTCGGTCCGCAGGTCTTCCAGTTCACGCCAATCCGCGAGATCGAGGGATTCGACACGATCCTGAACGCCGGCCTGGTCACGGCATTCGGCATCTTCACGATGATGATGATTGCCAATTTCTGGAACTGGACCTTCGGCGCGATGCTGATGGGTGTACTGGGCCATCTTGCGAAGATCCCCAAGTCGGTGATGCTGCCGGTTATCCTTATGGTGTCGCTTACCGCCGCCTACACGCAGGATGGCGGGTATCTCGGGCTGCTGACGGCATCGGTCTTTGCGCTGATCGGCTACGTGCTGCGGCGGCTGGACGTGTCGATCCTGCCCTTCGTGATCGGGTTCTTGCTGGCGCCGACGCTGGAGGTGCTGGTGCGCGGCGCCTTCACCGCGTCGGGGGGCGACCCGTTTTTCCTGCTGAAATCCCCAATCGCTCTGGTGATGCTGGCGTTGTCTGTCTTCCTGCTGGGACGCATGGTGGTTCAGGCGCGCAAGACCTAACGCCTTCGACATGTCTGCGGCGTGGCCGGGTGTCGGCAACGGTTGCGGGCGTATGGTGGGTCAGTCGCAATCGTCGTCGGGTCTGCCGACTTCGCGCAGGGTCTCGGAGAGGCGCGACAGTACTCCACCGCGGGTCGAATGAGGACTTTGCACGATGCCCAACCGTCGGTGGATGGGTGGATGGCCGAACGGGAACCAGCCCAGAGAGGCGGTGACCGCGTTGTGCATTACCGCGTGAGGAACCACCGCAAAGCCTAGCCCCGCCTGCACGCAGCCAATGACGGAGGTCATTGTGTTGACCGACACGATCTGCTCGGGCTCGACGCCGAGGCGGGCAATTTCCGTGTCGACCTGACGGGCCAGCGGGACCTGGGTGCGGTATCGGATGTAGGGAATGTTGCTTACGACCTCTTCTAGCGACCGGCTGTGCGTGCCCGGCGGAGTAATGACCACCAGCATCTCGCTAACGACCTCTGTCCAATAGAGGCTGGGCGGCACCGCCACATGCTCGGCCACGAGCGCCGCGTCGAGCTGGCCGGATGCGACCTCGTTCATCAGTTCTTCCGACATGCCGATGCGCAGTCGGTAGGTCAGGTCGGGGTAGATCGGGCGCAAGGCTGCAAGCGCGCGCGGCAGGATCGACTGCGCCCCGGTACGCAAGGACCCGATGGCCAGTGTGCCACGCACCGCGCCACCGGCCGGGGTTCGGGCATCGTGCACAAGCTGTAGCACTGCGCGGGCGGTACGGACCACTTCGGCGCCCTTGGCCGTTAGTTTGGGAGGGCGGCGCGAACGGTCGAAGATTGGCGCGCCAATTTCCTCCTCCAACCCGGCGACCTGCTGGCTGACCGCAGAGGCTGTCAGATGGACTGCACGCGCGGCGGCGGCAAACCCCCCATGTTTTACGATGGCCAGCAAGGTTTCGAATTGTCGAGTATCCATGATGGCTAAGTTAAGAAAAATCGCTCTTAAAGGCAAAAACTTCGCGCTTTGCGCAGGTATTACTTGTGCTATTTCGGTAAGCAAGGGAAATGCCCTACTTTCGGGGCACAACAGGAATACACCGGATGAGTTTGACAACTCGCTTCTCGCCCTTCACGACACCGGCCCCATTGCCGCCCGACGACGTATCCGAAAAGCGGTTGCGTCTGCTCCGTGGCCTGGCCGACATGCCGAGAAACCTGATCGGACCGGTGGTCACAACCCGCTGCACCATCGGCTCCTTCTTGCTAAACTTTCGTTCAACGAGCCTGCCGGGCAGCGAAGTCGCAGGGGAAGGGCCGACTTCACACCGCGCGCGATCACTCATGTGCTGCATTCGTTTGTCCTGGGCATGATCCGTATGTCTCTTGTACAAGCCAATCAGCGCCGGGTGCTGACGACTTAAGGCGACCCGAGAATGTTCCTATCGTATAAAGCCAGCCTGCTGCTACGGATCGCTGCAACTCTGAAGGTTGTCTGGATCATCGGCAACCTTCCCAAACAACGAAATTAAAGAAAGAGGTCCTTCGATGCAGTTGCGTCATGATCCCGTCTATCCGTCCCGTCGCTCGCCTGTCCTGGCGAACAACATGGTTGCCACGTCGCAGCCGCTAGCCACGCAGGCCGGGCTGACCATCCTGCAACAGGGCGGCAATGCGGTGGATGCTGCCATCGCCACGGCAGCCGTTCTGTCTGTTGTGGAACCTACGGGCAATGGCCTCGGCTCCGATGCTTTCTGCATCTTGTGGGACGGCAAGCAGCTGCATGGGCTTAACGCTTCGGGACGTGCGCCCGCCGCATGGTCGCCCGAACGATTTCCCAATGGCATGCCTCAACAGGGATGGGATTCGGTGACAGTACCGGGTGCGATTGACGCCTGGGTCACACTCTCGGAACGGTTCGGCAGACTGGGGCTGGCGTCTGTCCTGTTGCCGGCGATCCGCTATGCAGATGAAGGATTCCCGGTTTCGCCTGTCATCGCTTTCTTGTGGGAAAAGGGCTCGCAACTTTTGGGCAAACAGCCCGGATTTGCTGAAACCTTCATGCCCGATGGCCGTGCTCCACACGCGGGCGAAAGGTTTCGCAATCCCGGCGCCGCACGCACGCTGCGCCTGATCGCGGAGACCAAGGGCCGCGCCTTTTACGAGGGTGAAATCGCGGAGGAAATCATCGCCTTCGCCAAGGCACACGGAGGCGCGATGACAGCCGAGGACTTGGCTGGTCACACGTCCGACTGGTGCGGTACGATCTCGCAAGGCTTTGAGGATTGCGAATTGCACGAGATCCCGCCCAATGGGCAGGGGATTGCAGCCTTGATGGCCCTGGGCATGTTGCAAAACACACCGATCCGCGAGCACGGGGCCGACGATGTCGCGGCGGTTCACCTGCAACTCGAAGCGCTCAAACTGGCCTATGCCGATTTGGATGCCTACGTCGCCGATCGCGTCCACATGACGGAGGTGGATGAAACGGCCTTGCTGGATGAGGATTACCTGAAATCCCGCGCGGCGCTCATTGATCCGGCGAAGGCGCAGAATTTCGGAGCGGGGGCACCGAAACGAGGAGGAACCGTTTTGATGAGCACTGCGGATTCATCCGGCATGATGGTCAGCTTCATCCAGTCGAATTATGCCGGGTTCGGTTCCGGTGTTGTCGTGCCCGGCACCGGTGTTTCGTTGCAGAATCGTGGGGCCGGTTTCACCACTCAGGCTGGTCACCAGAACCAGGTCGCCGGGGGCAAGCGCCCATTCCATACGATCATTCCCGGCTTCGCCATGAAAAATGGCGCACCTTTGATGTCCTTTGGAATGATGGGCGGCCCGATCCAGGCGCAGGGTCATGTGCAATTGTTGTTGAGAACGCAGCTGTGGGACCAGAATGTTCAAGTCGCCGCAGACGCACCGCGCTGGCGGTTCATCTCGGGTCTTGACGTGGCTTGTGAACCAACGATGGCGAAAGCGACCTTGGCAGGCTTGCGCGATTTGGGTCATCGGATAACGGTGGAAGACCCCGACAACGCCTTCGGTTTCGGAGGGGCCCAGTTGATACATCGGACGGATTCCGGTGACTATGTCGGAGGGTCTGACCCGCGCAAGGACGGGCTGGCAGCCGGTTTCTAGATTTGATCTATTTGATTAGCAAAACGCGCAAGGCTATTGCATAGGCACCTTACGATCCCAAGGGTTCCGTTGCAATAATCGTCGAGATCTCCGACAGATCACTGGTTCAAACTGTGGAATGAACGATGGCAAGTAGCAATCCATTCAAGCGAAACAGGTTCCCCCGCGAGATCAACTTGCTGCCAACGGTCTATGCCTCGACGAGGTTTGTGGGAACGTTCCGACAGGCAGGGTTCATGAAACTAAACAATTACAATACGCTTTAAATGGAAATCGTTCGAGACGTTGAACCAACCAGCGGAGGGCTAACATGAGTAAGCTGCTGTCCTATGGCTCAGAAAACGAAAAATAGATTTCGGCGATCAATCACCGCCCACCACAGGGTAACGTGTCTAGCCCCGAATGACTGGGCCATTTCTTCGTAGAGTCTCGGGCACCGGCGGTCGCATATTTAGGGCCTGGTGTGGGCGGGTATGATTGTACTGTTTGAGCCAGCCATTGATGACGATCTGGGCCTGTCTGGTGGTGGCGAACCACTCCGCGTTCAGGACCTCGCGACGCAGGGTGCCGTTGAAGCGCTCGTTGTATCCGTTTTCCCAGGGTGAGCCGGGGTAGATCCTGATGGGCTCCACGCCGACGCGTTGGAGCCAGGTCTGGAAGACCTCGGAGGTGAACTCCGGCCCGTTGTCACTTCGCAAGTGCTCCGGTTTGCCGTGGCGCAGGAAGAGCCCGTAGAGGACCTCCAGTACGTCGCCGGCGGTCATCCTGGTTCGCACTTCTACGGCCACCGCCTGGCGGGTGTACTCGTCCAGCACAGTCAGCATCTTGTAGGGGCGGCCTTTGCTCAGCCTGTCGTGGACGAAGTCGATGCTCCAGACATGGTTGGGATGCGTCGGCCGAAGCCGGATGATTGAGCTGTCGTGGTGGTAGAGACGCTTGCGCTTCTTGTGGCGCTGAGGTTGCTGCAGCCCTTCCTCGCTCCAGAGGCGCTCCACCTTCTTATGATTCACCCGCCAGCCTTCAATCCGCAGCAGTTCGGCGACCTTGCGATAACCATTGCGGCCATAGCTCTTGGCAAGGCGGATCATTGCCAATCGCAGGTCGTCGTCGTTCCTGGGAACGGCTTGATACTGCATCGAGCTGCGGGCGAGGCCAATCACATGGCAGGTTCGACGCTCCGATGTCGCGAGCTTCTGGCGCGTGTGGATGACAGCCTGACGAAGCTGCTCCGTCGTCAGGCCCTCGGCTTTAGGTGGTTCAGGCTTTCCTTCAGAATCAGCTTGTCCAGCTCGAGCTCTGCTACGATCTTCTTCAGCCGGGCGCTCTCCTTCTCAAGGCTACGCAGCTCCGACAGCTGTGAACGCGCCATCCCGCCAAACCGTCGGCGCCAATTGTAGTACGTCGCGTGGCTTACGCCGACGGCGCGGCATGCCGACTGTACATCGCCGCCTTCCGCCAGCATCGAGACCGAGATCCTTGTGCCCAGAAGCGCAACGCCGATACGTGGGACTGACTTTGCAGTGAAGGATCTTCCCGTGCCGGTCGGAGAGTTAGGTTCGGCGAGAAAATTCAGCGAAAGACCGATTAAAAGCGCCATCAGCATGGCGGGAACGCCGTTGTGCTCGGCTAGGAATTGCGCGGCCAAGGCCACTAGGACAGACACAGCCAAACCAGGTGTGCAGGCACGAATTCTGACCTCGACACCAGCAGGCTCTGTGTTCCGGCGCCATTTGTGCAATTTCTTGATCAACATTTCAGAGTTTCGTATTGGTCGCGGCCCACGTGTTTTCCGGCTCGACACCACCGATCCGTTGTGTGGCTCGCAAAGCGGTCTCCAAGACTTTCGATGACCATTTGCCAACCTCCTCAGCTGGCATTTTTCCCGGCGGGCCCCACAACGTAAGCGCTAATTGAACTTGCGACTGGGCGTCGAAAATCGGTGCTTGGGCAAAATGGAACTCGTGATCCACCGACGCGTCCAAAGTTTCGGGATTGTAGTGTTCCAGCGTTGCCGCAATGCGCCTGCACAGTTCGGCGGCGGAGATCTGAGGGTCTCCTACTGACCTGAAGTAGGCAGCTTGCTCCCATGCCAAACTGCGGTTGTGTCCCAGTCCCAAAGCATAGCCACGCCGTCTTATGTTTGAGATAGAATTCATCGCGGCGTTGCGCTCTGTACTGCCGTCGGTTCCGGAATTGTTCAACCACGCATCCTTCAACGCTCCATCGCCCCAGCTGGCAAACACACCCCCGATTGGTGGAATGAAAGGCAGGTATTGACCGACACGAGTAGGAAAATCAACTGTACGTGACCGCCCATATGACCCGATTAGGACGACTTCGTTCTCGACAAGCGCCACTGCGGAAACCTCTGTGCCCAGTTCTTGCGCCAACGCTTCCGGCAGGTCTCGGATACGGTCCAAAAGCTGGACCTTTTCCATCAATGCGGACCCTCCGTTCACGAGAGACTGAGACGTAAACGTACCAAAGCCTCCCCGATAAAACAGCAAAGGCGTACCGGGTGCACTGGCAGCAAGATCTTCTACTTCGCAGATAACGATTTCGTGGTCGCCCTCGTCATGGACGGTTTCACGCTTGCAATGGATATACGCCAACGACCCGACGATCATGGGATTGCCCCAATCAGACTCTGAATAGGCGATCCCGTCGAATTTGTCTGGGCTCTTGGATGCGAGCGCGCGACATACGTCTTCCTGATTGGATCCCAGCACGTTGATGCAATAGCGTTCGCAACGCGCCAGCTTTGACCAGGAAGACGATGATTTACCTGGCAAAAACGACACCAAAGGCGGGTCAAGCGAGACCGATACGAAACTCCCAAGTATCATCCCGATGGGCTGCCCCGAGTCGCCCACGCCGGTTACGGCGACGACGCCCGTTGGGAAAAGCCCCAGAACATCGCGGAACAGGCTGGTCGTTATAGATTGTTTGGACTGCGTCATTCTTGACCTCACTCGATAGGACTTTGGGCTGACCCGCGAACGCTAATCTGGTCTGGCATCAATCGGCACGTTCCACGGCTTCGATCTTCAGGCCAAAACCGCCAAGGCCCACGTAGTTCACTTGGCGCTCGGTGATGAGCTTGATGCGGCAGACCTTCAGGCTATTCAATATTTGGGCACCAAGCCCGACCTCGAGCCATTGACTCTGCCTCTGTTCTTCGGATTTCGGCATATCGCTATCGAGCGAAGCCAAAGGTACCCCGCAGGATCCTTCGCGTAGGTAGATCAGCACCCCGCATCCCTCCGCGGCCATTTTTTGCAGGCTACGATGTACGATGCTGTCAGAGACGATGACGTCCGTCACAACGGACGAACGATGGATGCGAACCGGAACCGGTTTATCCCCCTTGATGTCGCCAAGGACAAAAGCGAAATGCCTGATAGAGTCAAACGGCGTGGAAAAGGCGTATCCCGTCATCGGACCAACAACGGTTTCGCACTGGAAAGCCTCGGAACGCGTAATGAGAACCTCGCGCTCTCGCCTCCAGCAAATCATCTCTTCTACGCTGATGACCGGAATTTCGTGAAGCTCGGCGAACTTGTAGATCTGCCTACCTTTCATCACCGTGCCGTCGTCGTTAGCCAGTTCACAGATCACACCGACGGGTGGTTGCTTTGCCAATCTGCACAAGTCGACCGCCGCTTCGGTATGCCCCGAGCGCATGAGAACCCCCCCATCGCGCGCAATCAGTGGGAAAACATGGCCGGGTCGAACGAAATCGGCAGACCCCATGTTCGGGTTGGCAAGCCCCCGGATGGTATTGCTACGCTGTTCGGCGGATATTCCGGTCGTGAGACCATGGGTTATATCGACCGAAACCGTGAATGCCGTTGCAAGTGGCGCGTCATTCTGTGCGACCATCGGCGCGAGTTGAAGGCGGCGTGCCTCGGCAGCCGACAATGGCGCACAGACAATGCCGCAACTGTGGCGAATGATAAATGCCATCGCCTCAGGCGTGCAATGGCTCCCCGCCATCACCAGGTCACCTTCCGCCTCGCGGTCGGCATCATCGATGACGATGACCATCCCGCCGTTTGCAATTCTCTCTATTGCTGCCTCTACATTGCTCATCTTCCGCTTGCCTCCAGATAGTGGGCAATGCGGTCCTTCAGCCCGGGCTCTGCAAGCGAACGGACCATGTCGGCAAGATCCGCGTCTCCACTATCCTGTCCGGTTAGCGCGACCATCCGCTCGGCTGCGCCAGTCGGAAACGTGACCGGCAACAATGACAATTCTTCAACCGTCGCTTCAAGATCTTCCGGTTCAACAAGATGTGTCAGCAGCCCGCACTCCAAGGCCTCTTGTGCCTCAAGCACCCGATTCTCAAACAGGATTTGCCTTGCTTTTCCAGTCCCGACAATTTCAACAAGGTGGCGCGTGCCAAGAGCGACACCAAACCCAAAACCTGGGAAACGGAACTTCGCGGCAGGCGTGCCGACCCGCCAGACGCAGGCAATCGCGAGATCGGCACCGGCACCATATGCCGCGCCTTCGATGACGGCTATCGACGCGACGGGACCCCGGCGCAGCTTTTGCAACAGCGTTTCGATCCTGACAAAGCGCAGCAGAATATCGCCCTCGGTCTGCTCTTGGGCTTCAACAAGGTCGAAACCCGCACAAAACGCACGATGGGCAGAGCGGAATTGTACCAGTTTCTGCTTCCGGGTCGCCTGCTGCGCTTCGGCCAACTTATCGAGACAAAGGGTCAAGCGATTAACCAGCTCCGCGTTCAGAGCGTTGGCCCGCTCAACACGCTGCAACGTGAAAGTCTCCAAATCCGTGTCTTCATTTGCACCAACAGACAGTATGTCGGCATTGCCGCCCGTCATGCCTGCCACTCCGTCATCACTTCTTGGTCATGCTCTCCCAAGGCAGGCGGGCGTCGTCGTATCGAATATTCGAACCCCGTCAGACCCACGGGAAACCCGACGGTGGAGACATCCGCGCCGTTGGGCATCTCGGTCTTCGTGATCCAGCCTGTACCCGACACGTGGGGATCACTCAGCACTTCCCGGAAGTCGTTGATCGGCGCGCAGGGAATACCCTTTGCATCGAACTCGGCCAGCCATTCGCTGGCTGACCGGGTGTAGAATACCGGCTGCAGGATTGCTGATAGCTGGTCCTGGTTCTCGGCGCGCAGCGACTGGGTCAGGAAACGCGGATCTTCTGCAAGCTCGGGCATGTCGACCACGAGACACGTTTCCCGCCATAGCTTGTCGTTGCCTGCGGCAATGGTGAACGGTCGGTCGGCCGACTCGTAGCCTTGGTAAGGGGCGTTGCGCGGGTGCTTCGACCCCATTCTTGCGGGCGGTATCCCGGTACCGAAGAACTGACTGGTCTGCAGTGCGGAAATGCCCAGCAATGAACCCAGAAGCGAGCAGTCGACATGTGCACCTTCCCCACTTGCCCGGGCCTGCTGGATCGCGGCCAGGCTGACGAAAGCCGCATAGAGACCGGCAGCGAAATCGCCGACCGGAACGCCGCACTTGACCGGTGCACCATCCTGCTCACCTGTAACGCTCATCAGGCCGCTCATGGCCTGTACGGTGACATCGAAGGCGCCCTTGCCCGCGTAAGGACCATCCTGCCCGTATCCAGTGATCGAACAATACACCAACCGGGGATTTATCGCCTTGCAATCCTCATAGCCGAAACCACTTCGCCCAAGCGCGCCGGGGCGAAAATTCTCGATCAGCACATCCGCCTTGGCAATAAGACGGCGGAGGCGGTCGGCGTCCTCTTTCTTCTTGATATCGATCGTCACCGAACGCTTGTTCCGGTTCAAAGACGTGAAATTCCCGCTGAACGACCCACCGTCCTCCATTTCATGAATCGGCGGCCAGCTTCGCATCCCATCGCCCCCGTCCGGCCTTTCGATCTTGACGACGTCGGCGCCAAGATCGGCAAACAAGCTGCCGGTAAACGGCCCGGCGGCGATTTGGGCGAATTCCAATACACGCAGGCCTTCCAGCGGACCAGTGGTGTTGCTTCGTGTGGGCGTCATGATTTTTTGCGGCTCCTGAATAAGGCACAAGACTTTGGGAGGGATGCGACTAGATGCGAAGGCCGGCCTGTTTCATCAACGGCATCACGCGATCGCCGAAGAACTGCAGATCGTTGATGTAGTCGTAGAAATTCACCTGGACGCCGTCGCATCCCGCTTCGTTGAGACGTTTGAAGCCGTCAACCACCTGCTCGGGCGTCCCGACGATGTGGACATTGCCGCCGACGACCCACTGGTCCCGGCTGGCCCCTTTCCAGGAGGATTGGTCCCCTCCCATGAAAGTCGCGTAGAAATTATCCGCAGCGACGGAATCCTGTTGCGCCAGGATCTGGTCGTATTGCTCCCTCGCTTCGCGTTCGGTTTCCCGGCAGATGACATGCGGGTTGATGACCGTTCTGATATCGCTCCCCGCCTCGCGTGCAAGATCCTTGATGCGACGGTTGTGATCCGGCAGGACCTCCACGGCCGCATCGAGATCCGCTCCGGCAGGGCTGGTTACAAAGATGAGGTCCGAGTTCCGGACAGCGTATTCCAGGCCAGCTTTCGATGAAGATGCGTTTACAAGCAAACACCGGCCATTCACCGGTTTGGGCGAGACGAAGGCGTTCTTGGATTGCCAGAACTTGCCGTCAAACGTCACCTCTTCGGAGTCCGTCCAAAGGCGGCGCATGAGCGTCACGAACTCTTCGGCCATCACATAGCGCTGGTCGTGTTCGACAAGACCCAGCCCGAACATCTCGACTTCAGATTTTTTGTATCCGGTGACCATGTTCAAACCCCACCGGCCATTGCTCATCTGGTCGATGGTCGCACCGAACTTCGCAAGGTGCAGGGGGTGCCATCCATAAAGGATATGCACGGTCGAAACCAGCATGATCCTTTTGGTCAACGCCGCAAGTCCAGCGGTTACGAGCAACGGATCGTTGGCATCCTCGCGAAAGCGCATTTCGCCGCCATAACCGCCTTTGCCGAGCCACTGGGCCAAGCCAAAAACGAGATCGAATCCCATTTCTTCCGCCATCACGGTACAACGGGCGTTGTAATCAAAACTTGGGTTTGTATCGCGCGGTGCAAGAGACGGGCTCCAGGCACCGGACTGCAGTGGCAGGAACAGCCCCAGAAGCAACGGATTCCTTTTCGCCTCCTCCAGCGCGGGTATGGTCATCGGTACTTCGGACATGGCTGTTGTCTCCTCCCATGCAAAACAAGTTTCAGGAAACCAGTTGGGCACCACGGCATCCGAAGGCCTCGCAAAGCGACTCCGGGAGCGGTTGCTCAATCAACGTCCGTCGATTGGTTTCCGTGCGCCACCAAGGTCTCTTCCCAGCCGTCGGCAGCTCACATGAAATTACCTAGCCCTGCGGCCCTTGACCGAGCAAACGAGTTATCTTGAAGCTCTGCCGACAACAGAATTGAACTCGGTCGCAGGCCCCTGCTTGATATGCTGCACAGCCGCCGCATCCTTGAGAAAACTCAAACTGCATCGGATCAAAATCGCATTCTTTTCGGGCGTGGCTCGCTATTGCGGCTGCCTCGGCATTTCTGCCTCACCCCCGGGAGCGGTAAAGAAAATGAAAGTCGACACGCGGCGGTCAAATAGAGCCAAGCTTTGTCTTTCTATCTCGCGCAATGACACTGCACGAAGACAACCGGCCGTCGCTAGTCGCTACAGGGAACGCAGCCATCACTGGTGGGCCAGCTGCTTACTGGGACGCACCTTTGAAGGTACTGATCTCGGCTGCAAGTTCGGAAATGTTCAGTGCAAGCCGGCTCGTCGTCGGAGGTGCCACCATTGCCCTGAACGGAATCATTGGAAATTTGCGCGTGGTCTTCAATTGCAGCAAGCGACCGTCTGCGACATCCGCCTCGAAACGCTCTGTCGGCAGAAGTGTTATGCCCAGGCCCGACATCGCGAGAGAGGCTGCAACGCCCATGCTTTGACAAGTTCCGGCATACTCGGTCCGCTCGTTGTCACCGAACCACTCTGTAATCGTGGCGGTGTGAAAACTTTCCTTCGCCAATGAGATGATTGGAAGATCGGCAAGCTCCGCCGGGGAATAGATCGTCTCGCTGTCGCACAATGTCGGGCTGGTCATCCACGCGAATTCGACCGACCCAAGGTCTCTGACAAGATATCGGGCGTTATTGCTGCCACCTGGCGCCAGAACCATGTCCAGGCGGCCCGTATCCAGACCTTGTTCAAGCTGGCGTGTCAGGGCCTCTTCGATCTCGATATGAACTCTGGGAAACCGAGCCCGCATTTCCGTGACAAACATGGGCAACCAGCTCATCGAAATGACTTCGGCAACCCCTATCCTGATCCGTCCAGAGCTGGTTCCAACTTCCGCCAGGTGCCCCGACATGTCAGCGGCACCGCGCAGGATTCTTTCGACGTAAGGGATCAGATCCCGGCCGGTTTCCGTAACTTTTACCTGCCCGGGTGATCGGTCGAACAAGGTGACGCCCAGTTCTCGCTCCAATTCCTGTATTCGCATCGAAACCGTGGACTGGGTCGAGTTCAGCTTCTCGGACGTGGCTTTGAAGCTGCCGAGCCGCACTGCCCAGAAAAAGGTTTCAAGTCTGCGAAGGTTCATGGCTGCTATCCTGGACGTCACCCTGTTCCGTTTTTCTGTTCCTCAGATCAGCAAAAGGCAAACAATAATGATGCTGGCGGAAACAAGCGTATGCATCATGCAGAACCCCATGATGTCGCGGGCCTTAAGGCCGGCGATCGCAAGGATCGGCAACGCCCAGAAAGGCTGGATCAGGTTCGTCCATGCGTCGCCCCAGGCTGTCGCCATGGCGACACGTGGAATATCCGCCCCAAGTTGCTGTGCGGCTTCCATCATGATCGGCCCCTGCACGGCCCATTGGCCACCACCCGACGGAATGAACAGATTGAGAAACCCGGCGGACAGGAAGCTCCAGACTGGCAGGGTTGTTGCGGATGCGACGTTGATGAAGAAATCGCTCAGCGCGGCGGACAACCCGGACATCGACATGATCCCCATGATCCCCGCGTAGAAGGGGAACTGGATCACGATGCCCGAGACATGTTTGACGCCTTCGTTCAGTGCCGCAAGAAACCTGCGAGGCGTGCCGTGGAGAATGATGCCGACCGACAGGAACAACAGGTTGACCACGTTGATGTTCAGGCCAGACTTCCCGGTCCACAGGCTATGAACCACGTAGATCAAGGCGGTACCGCCGATAATCAAGGACAGCAGCCAGCTGTTCTCGATGCGATCGGCCAGCGTTTCATTCCGGTCGTCCACATTGGTCTTTTCTTCTTCCAGCAACTTTTCGGCGTCGACGAAAACCGGATTGTCGATACCGCGTAGCATCAGAAGGTTTATGGCTGGAACGGCAATGAAAAGAGCTATCACGATTGCGAGGTTGAACGGCGTGAACAGCGTGGAGGATATGGGGACGACCCCGATGCTTTCCTCAAGGAAATGTCCTGGCGTGGCGATAAGCAGCGGGATGGACCCCGACAGGCCGCCATGAAAAACGAGCCATCCGGAATAGGCGCTCGCGACGAGCAGACGATAGTCGACATTCTGCACCCGTATCGCAATCCGTCGGGCAAGCACGGCGCCAACGATCAGGCCCAAGCCCCAGTTGAGCCAAGACGCGGTCAACGTACCGAGACACACCAGGAAAATAGCCTTTACCGGCGTGGTTGCCAGCGAAGCAAAGCTATTGAGAAGACGACTGAAAAGCGGGGTGGTGGACAGTACGAAGCCACTGACGACGATCAACACCATTTGCATGGCGAACGCCAAAAGGTTCCAGATTGAATCGCCCCAGTACGTCATGACGTCCGCAGGCGATGACTTCATGAAGACCATCGCGGCGACAGCCGAAAGTATTGTCAGGATGTAGGCGAAGAGCAGTGGATCAGGCATCCATCTTTCAACTGCCCGGACAGAAATCTTGAAAGTCGTTTTGAACATACGGCACCCTCCCGAAGCGCATATCGAGGCTTATCGGACCGAGAAAATGTGCTGCGGCATTGTGAAAGTGTTCGTGAGCGCGCTCCTCCACACGCCACGCTTCGTCATGCCGCATCAGGCAAGCATCCTCGCGGTATTTCTCCGATCTCGGATTGAATATTGAGCGGCTCCTCAACCGCTACGCTGTTGATGAAACCGAAACGGATCGCTCTTCTCAAGCGAGTTAATCTGTTACTCGCCAATCAAATTTCTTGAAGCCTGAATGCAATTGCCACCGGATTCACCACGTGCTCGGAGCCCATGCACCTTCAGGCGCGGCTCGCAATCGGGCACAGTAAACTTAAGCGCCTCCAATGAAGGCATTTGAGTAGATCGCGATGTTCAGGCGGCTTCGACTTGAGCGATTTCGCATCACGTGTCCGCTGCGGCGGCTCGAAGCTCGCGGAAATTAGCAGGTGTCATCTTGTGTCGGGGCGGTTCAGAACAGATTGGCAATGGGATCGTGATTAGAAACAAATCTCTGGACATGACAGGGGTATTTGAACAGTTTCATCATCCACTCGCGGCGCCGGATTGCTTGATGGGAATTCTCCCCCGTTTGTTGAGACCTTTTCGTGAGCGATGCTCGACTAGGGGCATGACCTCCCGTTTTGCGGCACCACATGAGCGAAGTTTGTCGGTGATTATGACCCGCGAGGTCTCCTTTTGCCGCTTTAGAAGTTCACGAACCACGCGTTTGGGGGCACGGGCATCGCGGCGGCTTTGGACAAGAACATCGAGGACGATACCATCACAGTCTACTGCCCGCCAAAGCAGCGAAAAAACAACTCAGGAATTTTAACATCAGACAAATTATGCGAACTAAAGTTCACACCTGAGCGCATTCTAAATTGCGCTGCGACGCCCAGAAAGTGCCTCGAATGGCGGATCCCAGCCGAAGCCTTCAGCGAAGAGATGATGAAACTGACGTAGCGAAAACCACTCCTAGTCGTGCCAGTCACAATTTCGTTATTCATCCGCAAATACACTGCGAAGGAAATCCAGAAGTTCCAGCACCTCTGCACGCTTCCAAGTTTGTTCCGACGCCATCATGTAGTAATCTCCCAACCGGACATCGCTTGGGATCACCTCGACGATATGGCCTTTCTTCAGCGCCGGTTGCGCGATCAAGGTGCTGACCAGCGCCACACCTTGTCCATACCTCGCACCCTCGATGGACAGGTTGCCTTGCCAGAGCTTCACGCCCTGCAACTCGGGGATCTGGGTCATGCCTGCCTTGGTAAGCCAGTTTTCCCACTGACGGGTGTTTTTTTCGTGGATCAGCGGCAGCGAGGATAGCATGTCCAAGGTCATCTCGCCCCGCACACCGTCCATAAAGGTCGGGCTTGCAACGGCAATGATTCTGGGGCTGGCGAAAATCTCGGCGGTGAGGCCGGGGATATCGGGAACAGTCTCGCTGTAGGTCAGTTCGACATCGGCACCGTCCTTTAGCATGTCCGCTCCCAGAAGCTGAGGCTGCAAGGTCAGGTTTCGAACGCCGATCCTGCTTTCGATTTCCGAAAGCATCCCGAGAATGCGCCGTGTCGCCAGACCAGGCTTGCACGAAATGTGCAGGGTATTCTCGGGTTTCCTTTGCAACTCCGCCGAGGCCGCAACGATAATACCGAAAGCCCGCCGTATCTGTTGAGCGTATCTCTGCCCCTCTTTTGTCAGTACGATATTCCTGCCGGATTTTTGAACCAGCTTCACCTTCAAGAAATATTCGACGTTCTGGATGTGGCGCGACACCACCGTATGAGAGATCGATAGCTCTTCCGCGGCCTCTCGCACCAGCCCGTGACGCGAAAAAGCTTCGAAAGCACGCAAAGACGTCAGGGGAGGTGTACTCCTTGAGGCATTCATTCGGGGCAAGCTCCGCCGCTTGACAATGAGTAAAAGCCCTGCTCGGGGAAACATGCTTACGCGACGTGAAAACGGCAGAACCGGTGCAGAATATGCAACTATTCACGGTTGTCAAACTGCTTGTGGCAACTGCGGTTCATGCCGATCCTGACGCCACCAAAAAAGCAGCAGAGGCAGCAAATGTCAGGCATAAGCAACAAGGCCGCCATTGTCGGATTGCACGAGTCTCCCTTGCGCAAGGCGCCGGGAGTTCATCCATTTCGCATCATGATGGACAGCGTGAATGCCGCGCTGGGGGATGCCGGCCTGACGGTTGACGATGTCGACGGGCTATGCGTCGCGTCCGGAGACTGGGCCGAGGGTGGAGCCGTCGAAAGCGTCACCGAATTCGCGGACTATGCCGGCATCACACCCACGTGGTTCAACGGAACCGACGTGGGTGGTTGCTCCTACATCGTTCATGCCGGCCACGCAGCTGCCGCCATCGCGACGGGCATGGCTGATGTCGTTGTAATCACCTATGCTGCCTGCCCCCGCTGGTGGCCGCTGGACACGCCCTCTTTCGACCCGTTCGTGCTACCCGCGGGTCCGGGGCAGTTCGAACTGCCCTATGACCCTACCCTTATCTCGACCTACGCACTGATGGCGCAGCGGCATATTTCCGAATACGGCACCAAGTCCGAGCAACTCGCGGAAATCGCGGTGACTTTCCGCCGCCATGCGGACCACAATCCGCAAGCCAAGATGCACGGCCCCTTGACGATAGATGATGTGCTCAGTTCGCCGATGGTGGCCAGCCCCCTGCACAAGTTCGATTGCTGTCTGGTGACGGACGGGGGCGGTGCGATCGTGATGACCAGTGCGGAACGCGCAAGGGACTTGCGCCGCAAGCCTGTCTACCTGACCGGCTTCGGATCGGCCGTCCGGCGCACGCAGATCAGCCAAATCCCCGAAGACCTTTCCACGCCAGCCCGTGTATCCGGAAAGCGCGCCTTCGACATGGCCGGCCTCGGTCACGCTGATATCGACGTGGCACAACTTTACGACGCATTCACGATCACACCGCTTCTGGCCTTGGAAGACCTAGGCTTCTGCAGACGTGGTGAAGGGGGCGACTTCGTGTCGGACGGCAACCTTGGCATTGGCGGTGCATTGCCCTGCAACACCGATGGTGGTGGGCTCTCTTCCAACCATCCGGGCAAGCGCGGGCTTTTCGCGCTCATAGAAGGCGCACGGCAACTCCGGAGCGAAGGACCGGGCGTGCAGGTAGAAAACGCGGAAACAGCCTTGGTACACGGGCTTGGCGGCACCTTCTGCGCCTCTGCCACTGCGATACTCACGGTCTGAGGAGGCATATGATGAAACCTGTGATCGACAACGACAGCGCCCCTTTCTGGGATAGGTTGAAAAAACGGCAGCTTCTGATCCAACGCTGCCCGGCGACCGGGAAATACCAATGGTACCCACGCGGCCATTCCATCTACGCCCCGGGCGTTTCCCCTGAATGGGTCGAGGCGAAGGGCACCGGCACACTGTTCTCCTACACTGTTATCCATGTCGGCAATACGAAACGCCCGCCCTACAACTGCGCAATGGTCCGTCTCGACGAAGGGGTGATCATGCTCTCGTCGCTGCGCGACGTAGATCCCACGGATATGTACGTGGGTCTGCCCCTGCGCGTTTGCTTCGAGCCGCTGGATGACGAGATCGACCTGCCCGTCTTTCGTCCGGCCTAGCTTTTCAAATGCCAGCCTGGCGCCACTCCGTTGACTCTGCCAAATAAGGTGACTTCCATGTCTCAAGTCTACTTCGACGAAATCCCACCGGACGCCAGATACGTTTCGTCGCGTGTCACAATCACAGAAACCCATATCGTCACGTTTGCCGGCCTGACCGGGGACTTCAATCCATTGCACATGGACGAAATTGCCGCCCAGGAGTCCGGTTTCGGCAAGCGCATCGCGCACGGGATGCTCGGCTACTCGCTTTCCACGGGACTCCGTTCCGGTATCGACGATTGGGCCATCATGGCCTTCCTGCAGACTTCGCGCGCCTTTTCCGGCCCGATCCTGATCGGTGACACGGTCCATTACCGCGCCACGATCCTGGAAAAGCGCCCCTCCAGCTCGAAGCCCGATCGTGGTGTGGTGCGCGTGGGTATCGAGCTCGTGAAACAGGATGACAGCATCGTGCAGCATGGCGAGGACACCTTTCTCGTTGCGCGCGAAGGGGGGGAATGATCAATGCGCGGGCTTGCAAAGAAAACCGCTCTTGTAACCGGTGCGGCAGGTGGAATCGGGCGCGCCGTGGCCGCTCGCCTAGCGGATGAAGGCGTCAGGGTCATCGCGGCGGATCGTGACCACTCAGCCACGCAAGAGGTCGTAACAGGCCTCTCCTCGCCAGCTATCGCCGTGGAGCTGGACGTGGCCGAGCGCGCCAGCTGGGAAAGAATGATCGCCCAATTGCCAGCCGAGTTCGCCGAGATTTCCATCTTTGCGAATATCGCAGGCATTAACCGCGACCGTTCCCTGATGAAGATGCAGGACGAAGAGTGGGACTCGGTAATCAACGTCAATCTTCGTGGCTCGTGGCTGGGGTGCCAGACCGCGCTTCGCCAGGTCGCAGAGCACGGCAAGGGCGGCGCCATCATCAACATCGCTTCAACGGCGATCTTCGGCACATACGGCCAAGCGAATTATTCTGCGTCGAAGGCCGGTATAACCGGCCTGACCCGGACCGCCGCGATCGAGGGCGCACGGCACAACATCCGCGTCAACGCGATCGCGCCGGGTGTCATCTCCACACCAATGGTCATGGCCGTCCCCGACGACATACGCGCAAAATGGACCGATCAGATCCTTGCCGGCCGTTTTGGCGACCCGGAAGAAATCGCGGCCGTGGTGGCATTCCTCGCCTCTGAAGACGCGTCCTACATTACCGGCCAGACACTCGTCGCCGATGGCGGCGCCACGACCGGCGATTTCTAGAAAGGAAAGAGACATGAGCGACATGCCCCTTCCCCCTGTCAACGAGAGGATGCTCAAGGCGGGCAACAAGCTCGCCGGAGGTGAAATCCTGCGACTGCGCAACGGCCGCATAGAATGGTTGGCTTTCAACCGCCCCGAGTCGCTGAACGCGATGACCAGCGCCATGGAGGCAGCGATGGTCGACGTTTTTCAAGAGCTTGAGAACGATACATCCGTGCGGGCGCTTGTCCTGACCGGCATCACGGGCAAGAAGCCCTCCTTCATGGCAGGCGCGGACATGGGCGACCTCGGTGCGGTTACAAGCCCCGAGGCGGCGCTGGCTGCGGAGACCCAAGCCGAAGCCGTCACGACCGCGCTGGAATCCCTGCGCGTGCCCTCTGTTGCGGCGATGAGCGGCCCTTGCGTCGGCATGGGCGCATTGATCGCGGCCAGTTGCGATGTGCGTGTTGCGGCGCCTTCTTTGCGGTTCGGTTTTCCCATCGCCCGCACGGTGGGCAACTGCCTCTCGGCCCTCAACTTCGCCCGGCTGACGGCAATGGTCGGCCCCGCGCGCACCAAGGAAATGGTGTTTTCGGCGCAGCTTCTTTCGGCCGAGTCACTTCTATCCGCCGGAGCGCTGCGCGAGGTTTCAACCGACGAAGCGACATTCCTGCCCCGGGTGCACGATATTGCAGAGGAACTAGCGGCCCTTGCGCCTCTAACCCTCTCGGGCACGAAACGCTTGCTGAACCGCATGCGCGACGCCACGATCAGCAGCGTCAAAGACGAGGACGTTTTGATGAATTGCTATATGTCGCGCGACTATCAGGCCGCCATCGAGGCCTTTACGACGCGCCAAAAGCCCGAGTTCGAGGGCCAGTGAGCCCTCAGCCGGTTCAGACGATGCAGGAAATCAAGCACGGTCTTCCGTCAGTCGCGCCATCGCCGAGACGGTCGCACTGGCAGGGCAACTACAGGTTATGCGTCGCCGCTCCGGACTGGATCGACCTGTACGGCCATATGAACATGGCCTGCTACGCAATGGTCCTCGATCTGCTGGGTCATGATATACTCGAAGATTGCGGCTTCGGCGAGAGTTGGACACGTAAGACCCAGCTTGGGTTGTTCACCGTTCAAGCCAACATCCGGTACCACCGCGAGATACGCCAAGGCGATCCGCTGAGGATCACGATGGTTCTCAATCGCCATGACGATAAGCGTATTTTCGCGGAGCTGAGAATGCACCAGGACGAAAAAGGTTACCTGGCCGCTACCATGGATCAGGTTTCGATCTGCGCCAGCCTGGACACCCGTCGCGCGATGCCTTTCCCCGAAGCGGACCGCGCAAGGATCGCCTCGCTTCTGTAAATCGCTCCGCAAGCGAAAGGCGTCCGACGCTTATCTGAGCCGCACCCTTCAGGCCGTGTAGAGGCCACTGTACTCAGACCGCAACTGTGCCTTCTGTACCTTGCCCATTGTATTGCGCGGCAAAGCATCGAGAAAGATCACCTTTTTCGGCAGCTTGAACGCCGCGAGCCTGTCACGCAGCGCCGCCTGGACCCCCTGCTCGTCGATGGCCGATCCCGGTTCCGCGACGACGACCGCTGTAACGGCCTCGCCGAAGTCGGCATGCGACAGGCCGATGACGGCGCTTTCAACAACGCCGTCAAGCGCATCTATCTCTGTTTCGACTTCCTTCGGATAGACGTTGTAACCACCGGAAATCACTAGGTCCTTGCCGCGCCCGACGATCTGCAGATAGCCGTCCTCGGACAGGGACCCGAGGTCGCCGGTGATGAACCAGCCATCGGGGTGAAACTCGGCCGCGGTCTTCTCCGGCAAACGCCAATACCCCTTGAAGACATTCGGTCCTTTGACCTCGACCATGCCGATCTCGCCTTGTTGGAGGACCTCATCGCTGCCCGAGCGGGTGATGCGTACCGCCACGCCCGGCAATGCCGGACCCACGCTGCCCGGACGGCGCTCGCCGTCATACGGGTTGGAGGTGATCATGCCGGTCTCTGTCATTCCATAGCGTTCCAGGATCGCGCAACCGGTGCGTTCCGTCCAGGCAATGTGTGTCTCAGCCAGCAAGGGAGCCGAACCGCAGGTGAACAGGCGCATCCCGGCGACAAGCGACCGGTCCAGCCGGTCATCCGAAAGCATCCTCGTATAGAACGTTGGTATACCCATCATCACCGTGGCGTGCGGCAGAAGCGCGTTCGCGCCATCCAAGTCGAACCTGGACTCGAAAAGCATATGCGCCCCTGCCATCAACATGACGTTGCAACCGACAAAGAGCCCGTGCGCATGAAATATCGGCAGCATGTGCAACATGACGTCCCGGTCCCTGACCTGCCAGAGGTCCGCCAGCGCAGACGCGTTGGAGATCAGGTTGCCATGCGTCAGCATCGCCCCCTTTGGCTTTCCGGTCGTGCCGGATGTGTACAGGATCGAAGCCACCTCATCGTCGGCGGTGGGATAGATTTCGAAACACGGCTCCGAAATGGCGTCCGGCAAGCTGCCCGCACCATTCCGGTCGAGCGTGAGTACCTCCGCACCGATATCGTCCGTGACGGGACTTATGACCGCGACATCATCCGGGTCACAGACAACCAGTCGCGCACCTGTATCCCGAAGAAAGTATTCCACCTCCTGCGCCCGGTAGCCTGTGTTCAACGGCACGTAGATGACGCCTCGCTGCAGACACGCGAGGTAGAGCGCCAAGTTGACGACAGATTTCTCCACCTTGACGACAACACGGTCGCCTGCGCACAGGCCACGCTGCACGAGAACACCTGCCAGGTGTGCCGCCCTTGCGCCAAGTGCTCCGTAGGTAATCTGGTTCTCGCCGTCTGACCTCAGGGCCAGTGCCGGCAGGTCGGCTCGGCCCGCTAGGTCGAATTTCTCGATCAGATTGCTCATCGTCTGCCTCTGTCTCCCCGCCCCATCCGCACGTTCAAACGGCGCCTTCCGCGCGCAGCCGAGCAATCTCGTTGGCATCCAGCCCCAACTCTTCAAGGATCTCGTCCGTATTTTCGCCAAGCTTCGGGGCGGGTCTTTGCGGCAGGTCCGCTTCCCCGGGCCGGGCGATCGGCACTTTCACAAATCGCCGCCCCGAACCTTCCGGCACCTCGGATATCATGCCCCGATGGCAAACCTGCGGATCCTGTATCGCTTCGGCCACCGTATTGATCGCACTGGACGGTACGTCGGCGGCCTCGAGGATATCAAGCCATTCGTCCCTGCCACGCGCGGTGAATGCTTCAACGAGGATCGGCTCCAGCCGCGCGTGGTTCTTGGCACGAAGCGACCCTGTCGCAAAATCCGGCTCGTCCAGCAAGCGCGTAAGCTTCAGCGCGTCGCACAACCTTTCCCATTGCTCATGAGTGTCGACGCAGACCGCCAGAGGCTTGTCCGAAGTCGGAAACGCCTGGAACGGCGCAATCAACGGGTGGCGGCTTCCCAACCGGCCCGGCGTGTCGCCTGCAATGGCAGAGCGCGCGATGGCGTTTTCCATGAGCGCCAGCTGGCTGTCCAGCATCGCGACATCAAGCGTACCACCCGTTCCTGTCCGCCCGCGGCGCGACAAGTCGGCAAGAATGCCGATCACCGCGAAAAGCGACGCTGCGATATCTCCGATGGAGGCCCCGACCCGAGATGGGCCCCGATCCGATTCACCGGTGATGCTCATCATTCCCGAAAGCGCCTGTGCGATCACGTCAAAGGCCGCGCGTTTGCTGTATGGCCCATCCTGCCCGAAACCCGAGATCGACGCATATATCAACTTCTCGTTCAATTCACGCATCGTGTCTGCACCCAGCCCAAGTCGGTCCATCGCGCCGGCACGGTTGTTTTCCACCAGCACGTCCGCTTTTGCGGCTAGGCGACGAAAGATCTTCTTGCCGTCTTCGCTTTTGAGGTTGATCGTCATGCTGCGCTTGTTGCGGTTGACCGACAGAAAGTAAATGCTCTCATCCCCGTCGAACGGCGCGATGATACGGGTAAAGTCGCCACTGCCAGGGCGCTCGATCTTGATCACATTGGCTCCGAGCGCACCCAGGATCCACGTGCAGTATGGTCCTGAAAGCATATGCGTGACATCCAGCACAGTGATACCGGCCAGCGGTGCGGCACTATCTTCGGGAACAGCTTCGTTGTGCATTTAAACCTCTGTGATGGGTCGGGCCAAAATCGAAAAGAGCGCCGCCACCTTCGCGGATGGGGGCGGCGGAACGCCGACGACTGATTTGGGTCATTCCGGGCTTCCAGTGGACGTTCAAAGGTGAGTTTCCACCCTCTCCTGAGGGCTATTCTTCATAAAAAGTGTCTTCGTAACAATCAGTTATTCGCTGCCCAATAAGTGCCTAATCTGCACAGGTGGGGTTCGTTGCGCTCGAAAAACACAGGCGTCATACCTCTCGTAGTTTCGCCTCAGGCGCGTCTCGGCAACAAACGGCAGAACCATGCTATTCCGACGAGGCCAAGACCGGTAGCGACGAAAATGTACTGAAGGTCGAAGAAGATCAGCATAACGGCATATGCCCCGGCAGGAAAAACCTGTGCCGCTTCGCGGAACGTGTTGTAGACCGGAATCATCCTCGCTGCGTCCCGCGCGCGCACGGCGCGCAACACGGGTGTGTTGGCCACACTGTCGATCGCACTGACCGAAACCGCCGAGGCAAACATCGCGACTGCAAAGAGACCGAACGAATGCTGCGCCAGGAAACCTGCCACGCACGCAAAGAGCCCACAAATCGTATACGCCAGCGCCATGAACCGTCTCAGGCCAAGCTTTCTCGTCAATCCTTCCCATAGCGGTGCGCCAAGCAGTAGCCCCGAGGAAAGCGAGATCAAGATCCCGGCTTGGACCAAATCCACGCCAAGCGAGACTGCAAGCAGGGGCGTGTAGACGAAAAGCATCTGCCACCACATCGCGCGTCCGATCGCGAGGATCCAGGCCGCACGCAACCGGGCCGAGGCCAGGAAATTGCGAAGCGCGAAACCCTTGTGCGAAGGGTGCCGCATGCGCGCCAGACGTTCCGTCGTTCCGGCGGAAATCGCGACCAGAACCGGCGCCAGACAGGTGCATGCCGCCATCGATGCAAAAACAAGCGCAACCAGTCCGTGATCCTGCATGGCCGTGCCGATCACGGGCCCAAGCATGTAGGATGGCGCGGCCAGCATGACGCGGCGGGATTCATACGCCTTGTGATCTCTCCTTGGGATCAGCCCCAGAACGGCCATGTTGCTCGCGTTCTCGAAGAAAAGCACCATGAGTACGTATAGGGTCAGACCGGCAAACAGACTGACGAGACCGGGTATCAGGAAAGTCAGCCAGCAGGATATCCCCAACAGCGCGCAAGCAATCAGCGTCCCGGCCAAGCCAATGCGTGGCAACAAGCGCGGCAGTGCAATTCCGGCGGCGAGGGACAGGCAACTCGTACCCATGTAGAGAGCACTCACAAGCCCCGGATCCCCTAGCCGCCCAAGTGCTATCGTGGGGATGATCGAGATCGGCAGGCAACGCGCAAAGGTGCTGACCGCATAGGACAGTCCAAGCGTCCACATGCTGCGCGTCGCGTGGCTCGCGTCTTCCGAGCGGCTCAGCCTTTTGCCATGATACGGCATTGATCGGCGGGCAGTTCCAGCATCACCTGGTCTCCCGGCGCTGGTTGTTGTTCAGGCGGGACCATCACCCGCATCTTTGTACCAGTCGTCAGTTCGGCCAGTATATCACGAGTTTCCCCTAGGTAGGCAGACCGGATTACAGTTGCCGGCAGGCCGTTTTCAAGCCCGGCCGGAAGGCTGTTTCCATCGTGAAGGCGCGTTTTGGTCGGGCGGATGGCCAGAATCGCGCCGCCGCCTTCGCTGACGTCGTTGGTGTCCTGTCCCCTGATTACCCGGTCACCAATGCGGATCGCCGATTTTCCGGCACTTACGCCAGGAACGATATTGTTCTTGCCAATGAAGCCGGCAACGAATTCGTTTTTGGGGCGCTCGAACACTTCGGTTGGGCTGTCGAATTGCTGTAACTCGCCATCCTTCATCACCGCGATCCGATCCGCGGTGACAAGCGCCTCCGACTGATCGTGGGTCACGTAGACTGTCGTAATTCCCATTTCGTCATGCACGCGGCGGATCTCGAAGCGCATCTCGTCGCGCAGCGCGGCGTCAAGGTTCGACAGCGGTTCGTCCAGCAGCAGGATTTCCGGCTGCACGGCCAGCGCCCGCGCCAATGCGATCCGTTGCTGCTGGCCGCCCGACATTTCAGACGGGTAGCGATCTGCCAGCGGGCCCAGGCGCACCGCGTTCAATGCAGCCATGGTCCCTTCCCGCACATCATTGCGCGAAAGGCGCTTTACCTTCAGGCCGAAAGCGACGTTGTCAGCCACCGTCATGTGCGGCCATACCGCGTAGTTCTGGAATACAAGCGACGCCCCACGCTTTTCCGGCGGGATCACCGATGTCGGAGATGACAACAGGCGGTCGCCAGTCCAGATCTCGCCGCTAGTGGGCATTTCGAATCCCGCCAGCATCTGCAAGGTCGTGGATTTGCCGCAACCGGATGGACCGAGAAGTGCCAGCAACTGGCCATCCTCAAGGTCCAGCGTAAGATTTCGAAGGGCTTGAAAGTTACCGAAGCTCTTGCTGAGCTCTTTGATGCGAATTCCGCTCATGAGTTTTCTTCCATGGTCTGTATTTTTCGGGTTCGGCGACTGCCCTGACCGACAAAAAGCCGGGCCAGAAGAACGATGACCAGGGTACCGGCGAGCAACACGACGCTGGTGGCAGCCACGGCTTCGTAGTTTCCGCCGTCTTTGTAATTGTAGATCAGCGTGGTCATCACGTTGGTCTGCGGAGAGACCAGGAATATGACCACGGACAGTTCCCGCATGATCGGAATGAAGACGAGCAGCCAGCCGGAAATGAGGCCAGTTCGCATCAACGGTGCCGTGATCGACAGGAACGCCCTGATTTCACCTGCACCGACACTGCGCGCCGCCCGTTCCAGATCGGCACTGATGCCCTTGATCGTCGTCGTCGCCTGCGAATAGGCGATCGGCAGAAAGGTTGCGACAAACGCGATGATGACAAGCATCGACGTGCCGTAGAAACCAAAGGGTGGGCGCGTATAGGCCGAGAAAAACCCGACGGACAGCACGATCCCCGGGATGATGATCGGCATGGTCGCCAGCGCACCAAGTATAGCGGCACCGCTGAATAGTTTGCGCTCCGAGATGAAGGCAACGACCGTGCCCAGGATCATCCCCAGGGTGGCCGCCAAACCGGCATAAACCAGCGAGTTGATCATGGCGCGTTGCGTTTCGCCGTTTTCCCACAGCGCCCAGCGATACCAGTCGAGCGTAAAGTTATCGAGGCTAGGCCCCATGCCCCAGGCCTTGGAAAGCGATACGAGGATCAGGGCCGCGAACGGCAGGAACACCGCCGTGACCGGAACGATCATCGCAAACGCAAAGCCGACCCAACGCGCGCGTGCGCCCAGCTCGATCCGGCGGGTGCGGAGCGATTTTCCCCCGATGGTCACGAACTGGCGCCGTCCAAGCAGCCGGCGGCGGACCCAGAACAGGCCGCCCGTGACGACAAGCAGAGGCATGCAGTAAGCTGCGGCAAGGAAGATTTCCGGTGGGAATAGCTGGTAGAACTCGGCAAGCTGCGTGGTTACGACCCGCGTGCCCGACGGTGTCAGCAGGAATGCCGGAACGCCGAAAAGCGTCATCCCCTGGATGAAGGACAGGATGAACCCGACCAGAAAGGCCGGACGCGCCAACGGGATGGTGATGGTCAACATGGTGCGCCACTTCCCAGCCCCCAATGTCGTGGCGGCGTCTTCCAATTCCACGGCCATCTCGTCGAACGCGCTTGCCACCAACGAAAAAGTGTAAGGCACCGTGTAGATCGAGCAGACGAATATTGTCCCCGTCATTGTGTAGATATCGAACAACGGCCAGTCGCTCGACGTCAGGTTCTGCCATCCGACATTCAGCCAGCCGGCTCTCGGTGCGGCGAGCAGGATCCAGCCAAGCGCACCGATGAACGAGGGTGTAACGAAGGCCGTCATCGTCATCGCCCTTACCAGGCCCCTGCCTGGCATGTCCGTGCGCGAGACCAGCCAGGCAAGCGGTACGCCGATCAACGTCGAGAAGAAAGCGACGGAAAAGGCAACGATCAGCGAATTTACGATGGGGACCCACAGCGAAGCACTGGAGAATATCCGCCTGTAATTGACCAGCGACAGTTTCTGCGTCGTGTCATCGTGTACGCTGTTCCACAATATCCAGCCCAGCGGATGCGCGACGAGCAGCAAAAGCGTGACGATGACGACCGAAATAACAAGCCAGCGTGGCAGATTGTGCGAGACCAGGCCGAACAGGTCGGCGCGGGAGTGGGAGCTCATGTCAGACTCTCAGATATCGGAGAAGAGTAGCGCCGCGCTAGCGGCGAAAGACAATCCCGCCCTATTCGAAAACAGAGCGGGATTGTTGCGGCTGCGATGGTCAGCCTACGATGTTTTTCCACTTGTCGATAGCTTCTTTCATCGCTTCGTCCAGCCCTTCGGACGGGTTCCGGTACCAGCTGATCTGGTCCAGGCTGAGGTCACCGGCCCAGGGGACATCGCTGCGCAGTGTCGGCCAGTTGTTGGCGACAAGCACAGCCGACGCTTCCGGCGAGTACAGGAACTGGTTGAACAGCTGACCCGCATTTGGGTGCGGCGCCTTGGCAGGGATCCCCGTGATACCAAGGTTCAATACGGCCTCGTCGGAGGGGATCGTGATATCAATGGGGTTGCCGGCGGCTTTCTGCGTCAGCGTGTAGCTGTAAGGCGCGCTGGCGCCGACTGTACGCTCGCCAGCCAGAATGTCGGTAACCGAGTCTACGCTGGATTGGCCGATTTTCGGGTTTTGCGCAGCAAAATCCCGCAGGAAATCGTCACCGAATTTCGCCAGCATCGCGACGGTCCAGTGGGCAACGTCGCCCGAATGCGCCGGGCTGCCGCAGGAAATTTCTCCGGCAAAGTCGCCGCCGACCATCTCGGCCCATGATTGCGGCCCCTTTACATCCGCGGCGCGGTTGATGCAGATTAGGCTAATGGCCCCAACATGGTACATGTCGTCCTCGTCAAGCGTGCGGAACGCCTCGGGAATGATGGCGCTCTCGGTTGGCTTGTAGGGCTGCAAGGCATCTATTGCCTTTAGTTCCCGGTAGTGCAGCGCGTTCGTGGTACCCAGAGAGTCGCACTGCACCGCATCGTTCTGGAGTTCGAGGCGCAGGCGGGTGTAAACTGTCTGTGACGCTTGGCGCAGCAGGTTCACGTTGATGCCCGGATACTTGGCGGTGAACGCGGCGATCAGTTCGTCGATGGTTTTTTGCTCGTAGGAGCCCCAGTAAAGGTTTACTTCACCTTCTTCCCGGGCCGCTTCGTAAAGGGGATCGTGCTGGGCCAGAACCGGCCGAATTCCGAGGGCGGACGCGACACCGACCGCGGCGCCGGACGACAAAAGTGAGCGACGTGTTATCTTTCTCATTTTAGAACTCCTGTTGGCTTATCTGATCGTTCTTGCGGTCAAACCTTATGCTCCCGACGACACCAAACAAGCAGTTTCAAGCGGGGGGATTAGTGCGCAGAGTGCACATATTCCTCTGCACGAGAAAAGACCCAAGGCCGCTGGCCGAACCGCGAATTTCACGGTGAACAAGACCATTGATTCCGCTGTTTCGGGCCGCGGTGACCGGTTCGTGTGCAGCAAGAGAACTTTCCTGGCAGCAGGGCTACAGAACGCCTCTGAAACACGGACCGGAACAGTCGGCGGCACCCATGTGCCTGGACGCGAGCGCCATGCCCAAAGCGGCGCCGTCCTTTCAATTTGCTGACGATGCACACGCTGTGGCTTCTGGTAGGCCCGCGGTCATTAGCCACCTTCGCGCAAACAGGCGCAAATGTTGAAACTAAGCGATTCGTCCCATGCAGACATTCTTGATCTCAAGATAGTCATCGATCCCGTGTTTCGATCCTTCGCGACCGAGCCCTGATTGCTTGATACCGCCAAAGGGCGCGACCTCGGTCGAAATCAACCCGGTGTTGACACCGACCATACCGCATTCCAGCGCTTCGGCCACGCGCCACACACGCGACAGATCACTGGCAAAGAAATAAGAGGCAAGGCCGAAATCACTGTCGTTCGCCATCCCAATGACGTCAGCTTCGGTCTCGAACCGCACGAGCGCGGCCAGCGGACCGAATGTCTCCTCGTGGCAGACCCGCATGTCGTGCCGCACGTTACGCAAAACCGTCGGCTCGAAAAACACCCCACCGGCGTCTGACCGGGCGCCACCTACCGTAACCTGCGCGCCTTTATCAACCGCATCCACGATGTGGGCCTCGACCTTTCGAACCGCCGCTTCGCTGATCATCGGCCCGGTCGTCACCCCCGCGTCAAAACCGTTGCCCACCCGAAGGTCCCCCACCCGGCGCGTCATCGCCGCGGCAAAGCGGTCGTATAGTCCGGACTGAACATAGATGCGGTTGGCACAGACGCAGGTCTGCCCATTGTTACGAAACTTCGCAATCATCGCGCCCTCGACCGCGGCATCGAGATCCGCGTCATCAAAGACAATGAACGGCGCATTGCCTCCCAGTTCAAGCGACATCTTCTTGATCGTGCCCGCCGCCTGCTCCATCAGAATCTTGCCCACGCGGGTCGACCCGGTGAAGGTGATCTTGCGAACCCTGGGATTGATGCAAAGCTCTTTCCCTACGCCCTTTGCATCTGTCGACGGAACGACGTTCAAAACACCGGCCGGCAGCCCTGCGCGCTCGGCCAGCACGGCAATCGCCAGCGCCGAAAGCGGGGTCAGTTCGGACGGGCGCGCAACAAGTGTGCAGCCCGCGGCCAGTGCCGGGGCCAACTTGCGCGCGATCATCGCGTTTGGGAAATTCCATGGCGTTATCGAACCGACGACACCGACGGGCTGTTTCAGCACCATGATCCGCGTGTCACGCTGGTGGCCGGGAATGACCTCACCGTAGACCCGCTTGGCCTCTTCCGCGAACCATTCGATGAAAGAAGCACCGTAAAGGATCTCTCCCCGCGCCTCGGCCCGGGGTTTACCCATTTCCGCCGTCAGAATCGTCGCCAGATCGTCGGCATTCTCCAGCATCAGATCATAAAGCTTTCGCAACTGCCCGCCGCGTTCCTTGCCGGTCATGGCGGCCCAGCCCGGCCCCGCTTCGTGTGCGGCATCGACGGCCTTTGCCGTTGCATTTGCATCAAGGTCCGCGACCTGCGCAAGCAGATTGCCGGTCGCCGGATCGTAGACGTCGAATTTCCTCGCGTGGGCGATCCAGCGTCCGTTTACGAAGGCCCGCGTCTCCAGAAGGCCCGGATCCTTCAGCATCAGTGGCAAAAGACCCTTCACTTCACGCCTCCCTTGACTGCATCGATTGAAGCTTCAAGGATGTCCAACCCTTCGGCGAAAACACTGTCAGGAATGGTCAGCGGCGCGAGGAAGCGAATGACATTGCCGAACACACCGCAGGTCAACAGGACCAGCCCGCGATTCAGGGCTTCGGACCGAATCGCATTGGCCAGTTCGGGGTTTGTCTCTCGGCCATCGGCCGTGTTGAACTCCGCAGCGACCATGAAGCCCACGCCGCGAACCTCAACCATTTCCGGCACCCGGGACTGAATAGAGTTCAATCTCTGCCGAAGCCGGGACCCCAACTCGTTTGCCCGATTGCACAGGTCCTCCTCCTCGATCACGTCCAGGACGGCATGAGCAGCCGCGATGCCGAGAGGATTGCCGCCATATGTACCGCCAAGACCACCGGGCGCAGCGGCGTCCATGATTTCGGCCCGTCCGGTGATCGCCGCTAGCGGCAGACCGCCCGCCAGACCCTTGGCCATGGTCGTTATATCTGCGGCCACGTCGTAGCTCTCCATCGCAAAAAGATGCCCCGTCCTGGCAAAGCCCGTCTGCACCTCGTCGGCGACAAAGACTATTCCATGTGCGTCGCACAGATCGCGCACCCCCCGCATCAGTTCCACAGGTGCCGGGTAGAAGCCGCCTTCTCCCTGGACCGGCTCAAGTATGATCGCGGCCACGCGATCCGGGTCCAAGTCGGACTTGAACAGTTTCTCGATACCCGCCAGCGCGTCCGCGGTGGTGGTGCCATGCAGCCCGACAGGAAACGGCACGTGGTAGACGTCGGGCATCATCGCGCCGAAGCCCTGCTTATAGGGCGCAACCTTGCCGGTCAGGCTCATTCCCAAGAACGTCCGTCCATGAAAGCCGCCCCCGAAAGCGATGACCGCCGACCGCCCGGTAGCGGCCCGCGCAACCTTGATCGCGTTCTCGACCGCTTCCGCACCGGTCGTGACGAAAACCGTCTTCTTGTCGAAGTTGCCCGGCACCTTTTCATTTAGTCTTTCGGCCAGGTGAATGTAGTTTCCGTAAGGCAACACCTGGTGGCAAGTATGTGTGAACGCGTCGGACTGGCGCCGCACTGCCTCCATGACCTTGGGATGGCAATGCCCGGTGTTCACCACTGCAATTCCTGCGGCAAAATCGATATACCGGCGCCCTTCAACATCCCAGACCTCGGCCCCGGACGCGCGCTTGACATATATTTGCGTTTGCATACCGACACCCCGCGAAATGGCGGCATCTCGACGGGCGGACAGTTCGGCGTTGAGCATTGTTATTGATCCTTGGTTGGCGCACGCATTGCGGCGCGTGTTCGAAGCCGGCAAAGATTATTCTGTTGATTTCTGTACGAAAGTCCTTTTCATGAGCTCTTCAAATAATTGGAATCTAAAGGTCTGAAAATTGGTGTTGGTGTATAATGAACAAAACTAACACCCCGCACGATGGCGAGGATCTGGGCGTGCGGCTGCGCGCGGTCCGGGAATGTGCCGGAAAATCTCAACGTGCTCTGGCCAGGCAGACGGGCGTGCCGAACTCGACGATTTCCCTTATCGAATCCGGCAAGATGAACCCCTCGGTCGGCGCCCTGCGACGCATCTTGGACGGCATTCCGATTAGCCTTTCCGAGTTCTTCGCATTTCAGCCGGAACCCGAGAGGACCAATTTCTATGCGGCCGAAGACCTGACCGAGATCGGTAAGGGTAAACTGTCTCTGCGGCAGGTCGGCTCAAATCTTTTTGGCCGGCAAATGATGATCCTGCACGAGACCTACGACATCAACGCGGACACCGGTCGGGTCATGTACGGCCACCAGGGCGAGGAAGGCGGCATTGTCATCTCAGGCCGGGTCGAGATAACTGTCGGTTCGGAACGCAAGGTGCTGGGTCCAGGAGATGCCTATTACTTCGACAGCCGCGCACCGCATCGGTTCAGGCAGGTAGGCCCGGACAAATGCGTTCTGATCAGCGCATGCACGCCGCCTAGTTTCTAGCAACCCAACGTTGCACTGCCCGAGTCCCGCCTGATCGAGGCGTACCGGCACGAAAGTTGCCATCAGTCCGTTGCCAAGCGCAATTAGCGCCTCTCCGGCGACGAGCCCTCCAACCTGAACATAAGGACTTGGCCACGGTCGCTTGGCTTCCGTTACGTCTCGCGTTTTAGTCATCTCGCTCCTGATTTGACTGCAAGTTGGGGCCAATTCTCCATAGGCGCGTACCATTGACGCGGCCTCCGCCATCGCCCGATCCATTGTTTAGATCAAGTACTGTTACCTCAACCGAACTCCGTAGCCTCACGTCTACCTATTTCGGGTTTGTTCGTATTAAGTTTCTCGCCAGCGCAGCAATCAGATCCGTTCTTGTGACAATGCCGATTATCCGGCCGTATTCGATGACGGGCACAGCATCCGTCCCTCCGTCGGCCATCATCGGCAGCAACGCCCCGATGGGCGTATCGGCCATCGCACGGGGACCGGCGACACTCATGATATCCCCAGCCTTTGTCGGATTTTCGCGGCTTCGGTCCAGCAGGCGTCGCAAGGCGGCTGCGTATCCGCGGTCAAGACGCAAGGCATCCTCTCTTGCCTGGCGGATCAAGTGGATCTGGAAGATGACTCCAAGGAACTTCTCGTCCTGCTCGACGACAGGAAGGGACGTGAAACGATGCTGCCGGAACAGGTCCGCGACATCGCTCAGCGGCGTTTCGGGGTGGATCGTGACAAGGTCGCGAGACATGATGTCTTGCGCCGTCACCGGAACGGAGTGATGTGCCGCGGCCTGCATCTCCGCTGCCCCGATCAGGCGCGCCAGGTCCTCGACCCCAAGGTTGAAGGACTGGCTGTAGCGCTCTAGGATGTTTGTCAGTTCTTCCTCGGACAGCCCTAGCCGATCGGTCGGATTTCGGTCGCCAGTCCCGTGCTGGCTTGGGTCATCGAACTGCCGAAACGGGTAGTGCCGCCCCGTCAATCGCGCATAGATCGTCGCAAGAACCACAAGCGCCAGGGTACCCACGCCAATCGGCGCAATCGCGAACCAGAACCCCAGATGCGCGATGGCATCGGGCGACAGGGCCGCCGTCATGGCCACCGCACCCGCCGGCGGGTGGACGGCGCGACACAGCATCGTCGCGGTTACGGCCAGTCCCACGGCAAGGCCGACCCTCAGGGCGGGATCGTCGACCCATAGGCAAACGGCGACTCCGACCAGTGCTGCTATCGTATTGCCGACAATCGCGGACCAGGGTTGCGCGAGCGGACTGTTCGGGATCGCGAACAACAGAACGGACGTGGCGCCGAAGGGGGCGACAAGGTACAGCCCTAGTTGCAGGTCGACAGTCGGCGACAGCACGAGCAGTCCGGTCAGCCCCAGCCCGATCAGGGCACCAAGCCCTGCTCGAAAGGCCTCGACGCCGGAAACACGCGCAACCGCAGGGCCAAGTGATTTCAGAATGTGCAACGACACGCCTCCCGGCAAGATATGCACAAACTTTCATCACAGTGCGAAAGGTTCAATAGGCCGAAGGCACAATGACTTCTGCCCTATGACAAACCATGCCTCCGATCCTGCCCTGTCAGAGGCACTCATCGGTTTGACGAGGCTGCCTGCGCCTGAGGTCGAGCGTTCCTTCGATTTCATCCAATCCCGGAAGGAGAAAGCAGAGCGCGGCGGTTCGGACTGCTCATATCAAGAGTCTCTACGGCGACGTAATCGGTGGCGGCTTCCGGCGTTTACCCGAAATCGCATTGCCGGCAATCGCCAATAGCAGCACGCCACCGCCGATCAAAGTATTGATGCTCGCCGTCTCGCCGAGAAACAACCAGACCCAAACCGGCCCCAGCAGCACCTCAGCCAACGAGAGCAAGGCCAACTCAGCAGCGGGAAGACTACGAGACCCCAGCGTGTAGAGGATCAGTCCAGCTCCGACCTGGAACAGACCCATCCCCATGGCGACCCCGCCATCGTTCCAAGTCAGAACAAGTGACTGCCCTAGCATCAGGCATATGGACGACGTGATGATGATCGCGAAAATGCCTGACAGGAAAACAGCCGGAAGCATTTCCCCTGTCCGCCCCCAACGCAGCGCGACGGTGAACACGGCAAACCCGAACGCCGATCCGAGCGCTGCAAGACTGCCCGCCAGAACCACACCGCCGGATTTATCGGCCACCATGATGCCGATACCACCAATGGCAACCGCGATGGCAATCCAGGTAGCGGGTCTGACGGGCTCTCGCAAAACGAGCCACCCCAGGACCGCAGCCATGAACGGCGCCGTCGCGAATAACAGCATCGCATTTGCGACCGACGTGTTCTGTATCGCGAATATGCCCCCCGAATACGCGGCAACCAGCGACAGTCCTGCGACAATGGCAGGCCCGCCGATACGACCGGCCTGCGCGAATGGGCTTTCACCTGACCTGACACGAATGACGACATACAGGAACAACGACATGCTGATGGAGCGATACAGCAGGATCTGCCAGACCGATGCGTCCTCGATCAGGCGGATCCCGAGACCGACCGTCGACCACAGAACGCCTGCTGCGAACACGAACAGCACGCCATATCTGTGGCTCTCTCCGTGCGAAGCGGGTTGATCAATAGACGTCATTTGGATCCAATCTGGAAAACCTGACCGGCAAGGCAGAGCGAAGCAGGTCTATGCCCCTCCTCTGGCCGCCATTGCGAACTTACCTCTGTGTCTAAGCGAGTTCCTACAGAACGGCTATAGCACTCGCGGCAATTCGAACGCATCAGCAGTTCCATTTACTGTCGGGGCATAGGCAGGTGCAGGTCTACCCTTACCCATTAAAGTTTCAGCAATATCAACTGCCATATCTCCCGGACACGGGGAGAAAGACATGGACCATACCCGGACCTCGAAAACCGGCACTTGGCGCGCTTCAGCCGAAGAAACGAGGCGAGAATACACCTCATTTGCTTTAGCCGGGCTAAGGGTCCGGCACTACGTAGGCGTGTTTCAAAGAGTCGAGCGCGCAAAGAACCCAACGTTTCTGGCGACCATCCTGCTCCACGGGTTCGAGCGGGCGCTGGAAGTCAAGTTTGTCTAACGTCAGCACCTACCGGACAGATTTAGGTGTTTGAGGGACGGAGGATTTCTGGTTCATCGAAGCCATAATG
>NZ_JASHIN010000071.1:0-1025 GCF_030733705.1 Roseovarius sp. MMSF_3298 | reverse complement strand
TCGGAGTTGTTGATGATCTCCTTGCCCTTCTCGACATTGGTGCCCTCGAGGCGCACGACCAGCGGGACCTGAAGCCCGACCTCTTTCACGGCCGCGACCACGCCCTCGGCGATCACGTCGCAGCGCATGATGCCGCCGAAGATGTTCACCAGGATGCCCTTCACCTGCGGGTCGCTGGTGATGATCTTGAACGCCTCGGTCACCTTGTCCTTGGTCGCGCCGCCGCCCACGTCGAGGAAGTTGGCGGGCTCGGCGCCGTAGAGCTTGATGATGTCCATCGTCGCCATCGCCAGGCCCGCGCCGTTGACCATGCAGCCGATCTCGCCATCCAGCGCGATGTAGTTGAGGTCGTACTTGGACGCTTCCAGCTCCTTGGGGTCTTCCTCGGTCGTGTCGCGCAGCTCGGCGATGTCGGAGTGGCGGTAGACCGCGTTGGAATCGAAGCCCATCTTGGCGTCGAGGCACTTCAGCTCGTTGCTCTCGGTGAGGATCAGCGGGTTGATCTCGAGCATCTCCATGTCCTTTTCCAGGAACATCTGGTAGAGCGTGCCCATCAGCTTGACGCATTGCTTCACCGCCGCGCCCTCGAGTTCGAGCATGAAGGCGATGCGGCGGCCGTGGAACGGCTGGTAGCCGGTGGCGGGATCGACGCTCAGGCTGAGGATCTTCTCGGGCGTCTTCTCGGCCACTTCCTCGATGTCCATGCCGCCCTCGGTGGAGGCGACGAAGCTGACGCGGGACGTCACCCGGTCGACCAGAAGCGCCAGGTAGAACTCCTTGGCGATGGCCGCGCCTTCCTCGATATAGATGCGGCCCACCTGCTTGCCGGCCTCGCCGGTCTGCTTGGTCACCAGCGTGCGGCCCAGCATCTTCTTGGCTTCCTCGGCGGCCTCGGAGACCGACTTGGTGATGCGCACGCCGCCCGCGTCGCCGGCACCGTCCTCCTTGAAGGTGCCCTTGCCGCGGCCGCCCGCATGGATCTGCGCCTTGACCACCCAGACGGGGCCGTCAAGCTCTCCCGCCGC
>NZ_JASHIN010000070.1:0-1129 GCF_030733705.1 Roseovarius sp. MMSF_3298 | reverse complement strand
TCTTGCCCGGCGGAGGCCGCCGGGCAAGAGGTCTTACGCCGTCAAGCCTTCCGGCTCCGACAACCCGTTGGCACGGCAGCAGGCCGTCACCGTGTTGGCCAGCAGGCACGCGATGGTCATCGGCCCGACGCCGCCGGGAACGGGCGTAATCGCCCCCGCGCGCGCCGCGCAGCTCTCGTAATCGGCATCGCCCACCAGCTTGTTCTTGCCGTCGCGCTCGACCCGGTTGATGCCCACGTCGATCACGGTGGCCCCTTCCTTGATCCAGTCACCCGGCACCATCTCGGGCCGGCCCACGGCGGCCACCACGATATCGGCGCGGCGCACGACCTCGGGCAGGTCCTTGGTGCGGCTGTGCGCGATGGTCACGGTGCAGCTGTCGCCCAGCAAAAGCTGCGCCATCGGCTTGCCCACGATGTTCGAGCGCCCGACAACCACCGCGTCCATGCCGGAAAGGCTCCCGTGGTGTTCGCGCAGCATCATCAGACAGCCCAGCGGCGTGCAGGGCACCATGCTTTTCTGTCCCGTGCCCAGCAGGCCCACGTTCGAGATGTGAAACCCGTCCACGTCTTTCGCCGGGTCGATCGAGTTGATCACCAGGTCGGAATCCAGGTGGTCCGGCAACGGCAGCTGCACAAGGATGCCATGCACGTCCTTGTCGTTGTTCAACTTGTCGATCAGCGCCAGCAGATCCTCTTCCGAGGTGTCCGCCTCCAGCTTGTGCTCGTAGGAATTCATGCCGACCTCGACGGTCTGCTTGCCCTTCGAGCGGACGTAGACCTGGCTTGCCGGGTCCTCGCCCACCAGCACCACGGCCAGCCCCGGCGTGATGCCGTGTTCTTCCTTCAGGCGGTCCACGTGGCCCGCCACCTTCTCGCGCACTTTTGCGGCAAACGCCTTGCCGTCGATAATCTCTGCCGTCATGTCTTTCCTCCCGGCCCGAAAATGGTCCCCCACCCTATACCGCTCGCATGGGGTGGGGAAAACCGGTCCTTTAGAACAATCCTTCGATTTCGCCCTGGTCGTTCAGGCGGATGGATTCGGACGCGGGGCGGCTGGGCAGGCCCGGCATGGTCATGATCTCGCCGCAGACGACGACGACGAAGCCCGCGCCGGCCGACAGGCGCAC